>CAZITQ010000032.1:0-53935 GCA_964542165.1 uncultured Rickettsiales bacterium | reverse complement strand
ACGACTCGGACCCGGACGTGAACCCCGGGGAGGACGAGGTCGCCTGCGACGGGATCGACAATGACTGCGACGAGGCCACCGTCGACGAGTTCGACGGCGACGGAGACGGGTACGACGCCTGCGACGACGGGGACTGTGACGACACCGACGCCTCGGTCTACCCCGGCGCGGACGAGGCCTGCGACGGCGTGGACAACGACTGCGACGGCACCGTCCCCGACGACGAGACCGACGACGACGGGGACGGCTACACCGAGTGCGCGGACGACGACTGCGACGACGGGGACGCGGCGGTGTTCCCGGGCGCGGACGAGGGCTGCGACGGCATCGACACGGACTGCGACGGGAGCCTGGGAGCCGACGAGATCGACGGCGACGGAGACGGCCAGACGGTGTGCGACGGGGACTGCGACGACGCGGACCCCGCCACGTACTCGGGCGCCCAGGAGCTGTGCGACGGCCTGGACAACGACTGTGACCAGAGCGTCCCGGGCGACGAGGTGGATGGCGACGGTGACGGGTACGCCGGCTGCGCCGGGGACTGCGAGGATGGCGACGCTTCCATCTACCCGGGCGCGGACGAGGGCTGCGACGGGCTCGATACGGACTGCGACGGCGCCCTGGGCGCCGACGAGGCCGACGACGACGGGGACGGCTACAACGAGTGCGCAGACAACGACTGCGATGACTCGGACCCGGACACCTACCCCGGGGCCAGCGAGCAGTGCGACGGCGCGGACAACGACTGCGACGCGGCCGTCCCGGGCGACGAGGCCGACGCGGACGCCGACGGCTACATGATCTGTGAGGGCGACTGCGACGACACCGATCCCGCCTTCAACCCCGACGCCCCCGAGCTCTGCGACGGCCTGGACAACGACTGCGACAGCGTCGTGCCCTTCGACGAGATGGACGACGACGTCGACGGCTTCATGACCTGCGACGGCGACTGCGACGACAGCGATCCGGACAGCTACCCCGGCGCCACGGAACTCTGCGAGGGCGCCGACAACGACTGTGACGGGGTGGTGGACGAGGGGTGCGGAGACTGTGACCTCGAGGTGCCGGGTGACGCGACCAGCATCGGAGATGCCATCGCCCAAGCCGCCGACGGACAGAGGATCTGCGTGGCCCCCGGGACCTATCCGGAGAACGTCGACTTCGGCGGCAAGGCGGTCCACGTGGTGGGCGTGGCCGGCGCCGCGGTTACGGTCATCGATGGGGGGAGCTCGGGATCCGTGGTCGTCTTCCAGACGGGGGAGGGCCCTGACGCAGTCCTGGAAGGATTCACACTCACCAACGGCGCCGCGGCGAGCCCCGGCGGCGGCGGGCTGAAGCTCCAGAGCAGCTCTCCCACGCTGCAGGACCTGGTGATCACCGGGAACGAGTCCAGCGGCAACGGCGGCGGCGTCCTCATGAACGGCTCGAGCTCGACGCTCTGGCGGATCGAGGTCTCCGGGAATCTCGCCCACGCCGAAGGAGGCGGCATCCGCATCGACGGCGGAAGTCCCACGCTGATGGACATGGCGGTCATCGGCAACGAGTCGTCCAGCGGTGGCGGTGGCGGCATCGACGTCTCGGGATCTTCGGCGCAGATGACCAATCTGTGGATCGCGCGCAACACGGCGTCGAGCAACGGCGGCGGTCTCTACATCGGCTCCTCGTCACCGGTCCTGTCGAACGTCCGGATCGAGGGCAACACGGGATCGTCGGGCGCGGGGATGTACCTGGGCGGCGGCTCCCCATCCATCAACGGCGCGATCTTCGCGGGCAACGCGGCGGCGTACAACGGGGGCGGAGTCCACATGATCAATGGCTCGTCCCCCGCGTTCCAGAACGTGTCGATCGTGGGCAACAGCGCCGGTTCGGGGGGTGGGCTCTCGCTCAACGACGCGTCACCCTTGCTGACCGGGGTCGACCTGAGCGGGAACACGGCCACCAACGGCGGGGCGATCTACGCCTACGCCAGCACGGTCCAGGCGTCGAACTGCAACATCTGGGGCAACGGTCCCAACGCCATCGAGGGCATCGTCGACCCGGTGGGTGTGGACCAGAACATCTCGGTGGACCCGGAGTACCTCGATACCGCCGCCCTCGACGTCGCCGCCTGGGATCTCCACCTCTCCGTCGGCTCGGACCTCGTCGACGCCGGAGACGGGGGAATCCCGGACCCCGACGGCTCCACCAGCGACATCGGCGCCTACGGCGGCCCCCAGGCCGAGTTCTGGGACCTGGACTTCGACGCCTACCCCGAGTGGTGGCAGCCCGGCGAGTACGACGGCGCCACCTACCCGTCCGACGACTGGGATTGCGACGACGGCGCGGCGACGACCCACCCGGGCGCCGTGGATATCCCCGGCGACGGGATCGATCAGGATTGTGATGGCGTGGCTGACAACGGGGGCGGGGAGTGCGACATCACGGTTCCCACCGACCAGGCGACCATTCAAGACGCCATCGACGTGGCGGCCAACGGTCAGGCCATCTGCGTGGAAGCAGGGACCTACCCTGAGAATATCGACTTCCTCGGCAAGGCGATTCAAGTCCTGGGCGTCGACGGCGCAGACGCCACTACGATCGATGGCGGTGGTGTGGACTCGGTGGTCGTGTTCGACAGCGGGGAGGGTGCGTCCGCGACCCTGGAGGGATTCACGCTGACCGGTGGCGAGGGGACGCGAGGGCCGAACAGCGAGAACAACGGCGGAGGCATCTATATCGAGAGCGCCTCTCCCTCGCTGGTCGACCTCGTCATCACCGGGAACCACGCCGACACCCACGGTGGTGGTCTCGCCGTGGAAGGTGGAGCTCCGAGCCTGTCCGGGATCGTCGTCACGGCGAACACCGCGACCCGCCACGGCGGCGGGATCTGGGTGCGGAACACCACGTCAGCCACGATCGAGGATGCCGAGGTGACCAGCAACACGGCGGGCGAGAGCGGGGGCGGGGTGTACACCGTCTGGGCGACGGTCTCCATGACCGGCCTCGAGGTGTCCCACAACACCGCCTCGCTCGAGGCCGGCGGCCTCTTCGTCAACGACTCTCCTGTCGACCTGAACGGACTCCGGATCCACGACAATTCGGGGGACAACGGCGGCGGGATCCTGCTGTACAACACGGACGTGACGCTGAACGGCGCGGAGATCCGCGACAACGACGCGGCAGTCTCCGGGGGAGGCATCGCGATCATCAACGGGGTCTCGGGGAGCCTCACCAACGTGTCCGTGGTCGGGAACACCGCGGCCGTTGACGGTGGAGGCGTCTACTTCGACGGATCCGCCAACGCGAACACGGCAACGCTGACCAACTGTCTGATCGCGTCGAACGTGGCGACGACCCACTACGGCGGGGGCGCGATGATCGAGGCCGCGAACGCGGCATCGTTCGAGAATGTCGTGTTCGCGGACAACCACGGTGGTGTCTGGGGGGGGGCGGTGGCTGCGACCGACGGGGCCACCGCGGTCTTCGACCAGACCGCGTTCGTAGGCAACTCGACGTCGCTCTACGGGGGCGCCATCGCATGCGACGGGGCTGCATTGGTCGACCTGGCCGGCTGCATCATCGCGTGGAACGACGCCAACAGCGGCGGGGCGATCTACAACTACGGCGGTGCGACCACCGTCGACATCGACGACAGCGATTTCTGGGAGAACGGCTCGCCCGAGTTCTTCCAGGTCACCGATCCGGTAGGAGCCGACGGCAACATCGAGGAGGATCCCGGATTCCTCGACATCTCGGATCCGGACGCCTGGAACTGGGATCTGCATCTCAGCGCGGGTTCCGGCCTGGTCGACAGCGGCCCGGCAGCCATCCTCGACCCCGACAACGGCCCCGCGGACATGGGCCCCTACGGTGGCCCGGCGGCACAGAACTGGGACCTGGACGGCGACGGCTACCCCGAGTGGTGGCAGCCCGGCGAGTACGACGGGGCTGCCTACCCCTCCGACGACTGGGACTGCGATGACTACGACGCCTCGATACACCCCGAGGCGATCGACGTGTCCGGGGATGGGGTCGACCAGGACTGCGACGGGGTGGAAGGCGGCCTCATCGCCTACTGGAGCTTCGACGAGGGCACCGGGACGATCGCCGCGGACGGTTCGGGGAACGGGAACGACGGCACCCTGTACGGAGCGACGTGGGCGGGCGGGATCGAGGGCAACGCCCTCGAGTCCCAGGGAGGCGGCGGCAGCTACGTGAGCGTGCCGGACGATCCAACCCTCAGGTTCCACGACAGCGACTACACCATCGAGGCCTGGGTGCTGCTGGACTCCTACAGCGTCAACGAGCAGCAGCAGATCCTCTGTCAGCGAGATCAGTACCAGACCGGCTTCGGGTTGTTCGTGATGGGAGCGGCTCAGAGCCCGCCGTCCAAGGCATGTATCCAGCACTACGCGGTGCTCCAGAACAGGCTCTGCTCGGTGGGGGATGTCTCTCTAGGCACCTGGACCCATATTGCGGTCACGTTCGACTTCGCGACCGGTGGGACGACTCTCTACATCGACGGGGTCGCGGACGCGACGGCAACCCTCGAGGCGTTTCCGGAGCCAACGGGAGGCCTCGAGATCTCCCGGCACATGTACAGCCAGGACTACGGCGTCGATGGTCTCATCGACGAGGTCAAGATCTACTCGTACATCCGATCCGCCGACCAGATCGCCGCCGACGCCAGCTGACCTTCTCCCTGACCCCCACCCACGAATCCGGCTAAGATCGCCCCTCGACAGGGGACGCAATGGCCAGCGTGCGCAAAGCCAAGGCCCTCCTCGCCGAGGGCAAGTACCTCGAAGCGGGGCGGGCATTCGAGGAGGCCGGGAGCCGCAAGCAGGCGGTGCTGGCCTACGGCAAGGGGGAGTGCTGGGTCGACCTTGGGCGGGTGCTGGAGCGGCTGCGGCGCTGGGAGGAGGCCGGGGCGGCGTATGCCCGGGCCGGTGAGTACGCCCGGGCTGCGGGCGCGGCCGAGTCCTGGGCGGTGCGGCTCCAGACCAAGGGGGCGCCTCCTGCGGACCAGAAGAAGGCCATCCGCTGGGCGGTCCACTACCACGGCAAGGCGGGCAACCCGGGCAAGGCCGCCGAGCTGCTGGAGCTGATCGACGAGCCCACCAAGGCCGCCGAGGCGCTGATCAAGGCGGGATTCTTCGAGGCCGCGGCCGAGCGATTCGTGGCCCTGGGCATGCCGGACAAGGCCATCGACGCCCTGGTGCGCGGAGATCTCCCGCTGAAGGCCGCGACGCTTGCGGCGCAGCGGGGGGACGACCTGCTGGCGGGCAGGCTCCTGCGGGAGGGCGGTGACCACGGCGGCGCCCTGGAGGCCTTCGGGAGCGCCGAGGCCTGGGCCGAGGCGGCGGTGGAGGCAGGGGTCCTCGAGGACTGGGCGCGGGCCGGAGAGGCCCACGTCCGGGCGGAGGAGTTCGTCGACGCGGGCCGCGCCTTCATCCGCGCGGAGCAGCCCGATCCGGCCATCAACGCCCTGAGCCACCTGCGCTTCGACGACCCCCACTACATGGAGGCCGTGGACCTCGCGGTCGAGGCCCTGGAACAGAAGGGCACCATGTCGTTCCGGGGGGAGCGATTCCTGCAGGAGTTCCTCCTCCGCCCGCTCGACGATCGCGGCGCCCAGCGGCTCTACCGGCTGGCCCGGGTCTACGAACAGGGGGAGTTCTGGGAGACGGCCCAGGAGTTCTACGAGCGGCTGCTGGAGCACGACCCGCGATACGCGGACGTCGCCGAACGCCTGCCCCGGATGGTGGCCTACCAGAAGGACTCGGCCGCGGTCTTCAAGCAGGTCATGAAGGAGGACTTCGGTTACGAGGAGACCACCCGCCGGATGGCCGACCGCCGGGCCCGGGTCCGGTCCCAGGACGGCGATCTGGAGGCGTTCCCCGAGCTGTCGGCCACCTCCGCCGGCCGCGCGGCGGCCCCCCGGCCCGACTCGACACCGGGCCCCCCACCCCCCGAGGACGCCCGGATGGCGATGCTCGATCCCGGGGAGGAGGACGCGGTCACCGGCGCCGGCTTCGGCAACTCCGATCCCACGGAGCCCCAGGTGGCGCTGGTGCGCCTCGAACCCGGTGCCCGGCTGGGGGATCGCTACGAGTTGCTGCGCCGGATCGGCGCCGGCGGTCGAGGCGTGGTGTTCGCCGCCCGGGACCTGGAGCTGGACGAGACGGTGGCGCTCAAGGCGCTGCACCCCACCGACGTGAGCGAGGAGAGCCTCCTGCGCTTCCGCCAGGAGCTCAAGCTGGCCCGCAAGTTGACCCATCCCAACGTCCTGCGGGTCCACGACATCGGCGAGGTGGACGGCCTGCGCTTCATCTCCATGGAGTACCTGGAGGGCCGGGACCTGGAGCGAACGATCCAGGAGTCCGACGGAGCCTTCCCCGTGGACATCGGCGTCGACTACGTGCGCCAGATCTGCGCCGGCCTCGGCGCCGCCCACGAGATGGGGGTGATCCACCGGGACATCAAGCCCCCCAATCTGATGGTCGTGGATCCCGGCGTGGTCAAGATCCTCGACTTCGGCATCGCCAAGTTGATGGACGTGCGGGGCGTCTCGGCCACGGGTGTGGCCTGCGGCACCCCCCTGTACATGTCCCCCGAGCAGATCCGAGGCAGCCGGGTGCTCGATCCGCGGACCGATCTCTATTCTCTGGGCTGCGTGATGTTCGCCCTGTTCACCGGCTCGGTCCCCTTTGCCGGCGACGAGGTCTTCGAGCTCCTGATGGCCCACATGAACCAGCCGCCCCCCCGGCCCCGGGAGCTCCGCGCCGACCTGCCCCGGGAGCTGGACGGCATCATCCTGCGGTTGCTGTCCAAGGACCCGGACGACCGCTACGCGAGCTGTGCCGAGCTGGCCTCGGCACTGGATTCGGTGCGATGAATACCGCCGGCCGGACCCCGCCCCGGGCCGGTGTGATCCTCGACGGCCGCTACCAGCTCGACCGGGCCGTCGGTCGCGGTGGCATGGGCATGGTCTTCCGGGCGACCCAGCTGAATCTGGGTCGCACCGTGGCGGTCAAGGTCCTGCCGGTGGACCTGGTGGACCGGATCGACGAGTTCGAGGCCCGATTCCGCCGCGAGGCCCTGGCCATCAGCCGCCTGCAACACCCCAACATCGTGCAGGTGCTGGACTTCGGTCGCGATCCCCACTTCGGCCTGTACCTGGTGATGGAGTTCCTGGACGGGCGCAGCCTGGACGAGGTGATCTTCGAGGACCACCCGATCCCCCCCCGCCGGGTCGCGGACCTGCTGATCCAGGCCCTGGCGGGGCTGCAGGCGGCCCACGCCCACTCGATCCTTCACCGTGACATCAAGCCGGCCAACGTGATGGCCTGCAACGTCCCCGGCCGCCCGGATCTGGTCAAGGTCCTGGACTTCGGCGTGGCGCGCTCGCTGGGGAGTGCCCTGGACAGCTTCAAGCTCACCCTGGACGGCATGGTCTGCGGCACGCCGCTGTACATGGCCCCGGAACAGGCCGCGTCGGGTCCCCTGGATGCGCGGGCAGACGTCTACGCCGTGGGGACCGTGCTGTACGAGATGCTCACCGGGCACCTGCCCTTCGACGAGACGGCGCCCATGGACTACCTGGCGATCAAGGTCGCCGAGGACGCTCCCCTGGCCCGGGTGATGGCCAACGGCGAACCCACCCCGCCGGGCCTGCTGTCGATCGTCATGCGCAGCGTGGCACGGGAGCCCGGGGAGCGGTACCCCGACGCGGCCACGTTCCGCGAGTCCCTGGAGCAGTGGCTGGGACGGACGCCGCGAGCCACACCCGCGTCCCCCCCCGGGGGTGGTGCCCGGGCGCCAGCTCCGTGGGAGGGTGCCACCGGATCCCCCCCCCGGGGCGGACCGCTGGTCGAGGATGGCCCCACCTCGCCCTCGAACCGCTGGTACCGCGGCCCCGCAGACGAGGACGAGCCCACCGAGGAAGACATCGGCGGACCGATCCCCCTCGATCAGCTCCGGGGCCCCCCCCCGCCGGGAACCTCCTCGTTCAGCCTGGCCAGCCTGCCGCGCACCGAACCGTCGAGCCCGGCGCCCGCCGGCGCGGACCTCGCCCCGGCCGGGCCGTCGCGCCCGTCCTTCGGCGAGCGCCTTCAGGGCCGCGAGGAGTTGCTGGGGGAGATCGAGGGTGGGTTCGAGAGGGCCGTGGAGCGGGGCTGGGCGGGGATGCTGGTCTACGGCCCCCCGGGCAGCGGTCGCTCGGCCCTGCTGACCCGCATCGGTGGCCAGGCGGCGGCTGCGGGGTGGGAGGTCCAGCCGCTGACCGTCTACGCCGAGGGCACCAGCGGCCTCCTCGACGTGGCCGATCTGCTCCCGGCATCCGCCGCGACCGGACCGCGGCTCCTCCTCGTGGACGGACTGGATCTGCTCCCCGCGCCCCTGGTCCAGGCCGTGACCCATCCCCAGCGATTCCCCGAACGGGCGACCTTCCTGCTGGCCAGCGCGCGCCGTCCGGGCGGGATCGACCCCTCCATGCTTCGCAGGCAGCTCGAGCCCCTGCCGGGACACCTCAGGGAAGCCCTGGTCATCGAGGCCCTTGGCGCCGGGGGCGGCCTGCGGGGGCCGGAGGTCGCCTACCCGGGCTGGCTCGAACAGCGGCTGGGACTGGACCTGGCCGAGGGGCGCCTGGTGGCCGAGGGGGAGGGCTGGCGGTACCCGGCGCCGCCCCCGTCGGACGAACGCGACGCCCGCCTGCTGGCCGCCGACCGGATCCGGGGACTGCAGCCGGGTGCCCGGGAGCTGCTGGTCACCCTCGGCCTCGCTCCGGCGGGCCTCCCCCACGCGGTGCTCGGCGGCGTCCCCGAGGCCCCCGAGGCCGCGGATTCGGCCGTCGGGATCCTGCTCGAGGAGGAGCTGGTGCGCTGGGCCGGGGACCGGTGGATTGCCGCGTCGGAGACCGTGGCGGCGGGTGCACGGGCGTGTTGCGAGGATGCCCCGCGGCTCCACGCCCGGCTCGCGTCCGCCTTCCGCCAGGCCGCGTCGTCGGCCCGGGGAGGTGCCCGCCGCAGGCTGTTGCTCGACGAGGCCGAGCACCGCATCGAGGGCGGTCAGCCCCGGGAGGCCGCCGCTGCCCTCGCGGACGTGGCCCGGTTCCATTCGGCGGTGGCCCAACCCGGACGCGGCGTGGAGCCCCTCCGCCGGGCCCTCGCACTCTCCCAGGGGGAGGTGGCCTGGACCACGCGGCGGATCCGCCTCGCCGCCCAGCTCGCGGCCGCGATGGTGGACGCCGGCCTTCCGCGGGAGGCGATGGGCGTGCTCAAGGAGGTCAAGCTCCGGGAGCGGCTCGATCCGCGCTATCCCGCGCTGGTCGCGGTGGCCCGGGCCCGGGCCCGGGCCCCCCTGGCCCCCGCCGGCGCCGGCGCGGCCCGGGGGGAGGCCGCCCGGCGGGCCCGGCGGGCCCCGGGCGGGGGGCGACAGGGGGTGGGGGGGGGGGGGGGGGGGGCCCGGGGCCGGGGCCGTGCACACCGTCGACCCCGCGGGCGCCGGCGAGGCCCTGGAGAAGGCCGCCCGGCTGGCCAGTCTGGCCCGGGACGGGGAGCTACAGGTGGAGGCTCGCCTGGCCCTGGCCGAGCGCGCGCTGCGGCAACGCGATCGGGTGGCTGCGGCCCGCCACGCCGAGCAGGCCAGCTACACGAGCCGCCTCGAGGGCCTGGCCTCGGAGACCCGGCTGACGTTGACCTGCCGCATCGCCGAGACCCTGGCCCGGACCGGCCCCAAGAGCCTGGCGCGCAAGCTGTACGGCGAAGCGGACGAGGGGGCCCGAGGTGCGGATCTGCCCCACCTCGCTGCCCGGGCGGGGCTGGGCACGGCGTCGTTGCTCGTGGAACGCGGCGAGCGCCGGCGGGCGGCCGAGGTCCTGGACACCCACATCGACGACGACGCTCTGCCGCCCACCCTCCGCGCTCGAGCGGCCCTCAACCGGGGCCTGCTCCACACCCTCAAGGGCGCTTCGGAGGACGCGGATGCGCTGTATCGGTTGGCCATGGGCTGGGCGGCGCTGGACGGATGGCGGGAGGGTGTGATGCGGGCTGCGCGGGCCCTGGGCGGAGCGTAGGGCTCAGGCGCGATCGAACATCGCTCGGGTCTCGTCGTTGCCCCAGCAGACCCACAGGGCGTAGGCCCCGTAGACCAGGCCGGCCGGCGGGTTGTTCGCGGCCGTCAGCACGGCCCACACCGACTGGACCCCCCGCCAGCGCCCCTCGGCCACCCTGCGACCCATGACGTAGGCGAACAGCGCGAACGCCAGGCACATGCCGACCCCGACGCCGAGGGCCAGGTAGACCATCACCACCTCGTCGGGGGGCACGTCCACGGCGAACAGGTGAAACAGGATCAGACACAGCGGGACCGTCGCGACGCCGATGGCGGCGTAGAACGCGGCGACCATGTAGTTGGCGAGCTCGAGGTACTGCAGGTGCTTCATCTGGGTCTCCCGGGGGCCCGTGGCCCGTCATCGAGTTCGCGCTGGAGTACGGAGCACGCCGGGGCGTATTCCCCGGGTCGCGAAAAAAGGCCGCCGACCACCCACGCCGTGGCCATGGCCCCCGGCGGCCTGTAAGAATAGGGTCGGGAAACCGACAACTAGGGTCGATCGTGGTCGTCGTCGTACAGCTGCCGGACGAGCTGGGGGTGGAGTCCCCCGAGCGCTTCGCCATGGGCGGGATGGCCGAGCTGTTCCGGGGGGTCAAGCGCCTCCCGGACGGCAGCGCCATGCGCGTGGTCGTCAAGCACATGCTGCCCCAGTACAACGACGACGAGATCCTGGTGGGCCGGTTCCGCGACGAGGCCGACCTGGGGATGAGCCTCCACCACAAGAACATCGCCCGCGTCCTCGACTACCGGGAGATCGACGGCCACCACTACATGCTCATGGAGGAGATCGTCGGGCTCAACCTGGCGAACATCATCGCCCGCTCCCGCAGGATCAAGGGCGGCATCCCCCAGGACGTGGCGACCTACTTCATCGCCGGCATCGCGTCGGCCCTGGCCTACATGGCCGATGCGACCACCGAGGATGGCCGCAACCTCAACCTGATCCACCGGGACATCAGCCCGTCCAACGTCCTGGTGGGCAATCAGGCCCTGATCAAGCTCATCGACTTCGGGGTCGCCCGCACCGCGTTCTCGGCCTCCCGCACCGAGACCGGTCACCTCGTGGGGAAGTACGCCTACATGTCCCCCGAGCAGATCCTCAACGAGGACCTGGACATCCGCTCCGACCTCTACGCCGTGGGCGCCGTGGCGTACGAGCTGCTGTCGGGCAAGCGGGCCTTTCAGGGCACGTCGGATTTCGAGACGTTCAACATGGTGCTGAACGTCGATCCGATCCCGCTGTACGTGGTCCGGCCGGACACCCACCCGACCCTGGTGGAGGCGGTGGAGCGCTGCCTGCAGAAGGATGCGGACCAGCGCTACGACCACCCCCAGGAGCTGCTCCTGGTGCTCAACAAGTTCCTGCACCACAACGTGCAGGTCCCCCCCGGCCCGACCGCGGCAGGTTTCATGGAGCGGATCACCGAGGTCAAGGGGGTTCCCGAGGACGACGAGGACGAGGGCGACACGTTGGAGCGGCTCGCACCGCCGAGCGCGCGGCGCCTGCAGGTGCCACCCGCCCGCCCGGTTCCGGCGGCGGAGGATCCGGCCCGGTCGCCGGACGCACCCACCGACGGCGGAACCGCCAGGGCGCCCTCCCCCGACCTCGCGTCCCGCGCGGCGACGCCGACCCCCACCGCTCCCGTGGCCCCCGCCCCGGTCGCCCCGGCCACGCCGAGGCACCCCCAGGCCGTGCCCGTGGACGCCGTGGTTCGCCCCTCCCAGCCCGCCATTCCCGCCCTCCATCCCCCGGCGGAGCAGGCGTCGGTTCCCCCCGCCGCGCCGGTGCTCACGCGACCGGCGTCCCGCAAGCAACGCGCGCCCCGCGAGGCTCGTCAGCGCTCCGCGTTGACCGCTCTGCTGATCCTGGCGGCGGCCCTGGTCACCATCAGCCTGGTGCTGTTCGCCATGCGGCACGCGGAGCGCCTGGGTGGGCGCATCTCCGCCGAACCCGCGCAGCCGACGACCGAGGGCACCGCGGCCGATTCCCAGATCGTGATCGAGGACGCCGGTGAGGAGGCTCCCGAGGAGCCCACGCCCCTGCTGCCCGCCCTCGACGACAGCGGCCTCTCGTCGATCCCCCGCATCGTGACCCTGCCCGACCTGGTACCGATCAACCTCCAGGAGGAGGAGGAGAAGCGCAAGAAGGCCGGTGACGAGGAGGCGGAAGACCTCACCCCCCGCACGCCTCCCGCCATGGGCACCATCGCGATCTACTCCAGCCAGCCGGTCGCGGTCTGGGTCGGCGGACACTACATCGGTCAGACGCCGATCCACCTGCTCTCGTTGCAGGTGGGCAAGCACGAGTTCGAGTTCACCCACCACGAGATGGGCTGGTACCGCCAGCAGACCGTGCGCATCTCGTCCGGGCCGAACCGGGAGATCCGCCTGAGTCCCAGGGCCCATTGATCCCCCATCTTGGTTCGCCCCAAGAAACCTGGCAGAATCGTTCTGCGCCGCGTCAGGGTACGGATCCGCGCGGAGCGGGAAGGGGCCGATGATCGTCGTCAGGCTGGAGGGGGACGAGGTCGCCGCGCAGCACGGGCTCCGTGTGGGGCGGGATCCCGAATGGGCCGATCTCGTGCTCGACAAGAGCTTCGTCAGCCGTCGGCACATGGAGATCATCCCCGATGGCCCCGGGTACCGCGTGTGGGACCTGGGATCCCAGAACGGGACCTCGGTCAACGGCCGCGGAGTCGGCGCTTCCGGCCAGGCTCTCCACCCGGCCGACGTGATCACCATCGGCGACGTGCTCGAGCTGCACATCACCGCCATGACCCCGCCCCCCATGGAGGCGGCCACCACCGTGGCGCGGCCCGACTCCACGCAGCTGAAGATCGAGCTCCACCCGGACCTGTTCGTGGTGGACTACCAGCACAAGGGGATCGGCATCCGCGACACCATCCCCTATCAGCTTGGCCTGGCGCTCTCGGTGCTCGCGGTCTACCACCGGGACCGGCGGGGGCCGGTGCCCGACGCCGACCTGCGTTCCATCGTCTGGCGGGGGGACAGGAAGCAACAGGAGCACGGCGACATCAATCGCCTGTGGGCCCGGCTGCGCCAGTGGTTCCAGCAGCGCGGGATCGAGGCGCCGGTGATCGTGCGGCCCAAGCGCGCCGGATCGTCGCGCCTGCTGCTGCCTGCGTCCTCGGTGACCCTGGATCCCGAGGACTGGCTCTACCGTTTCATCGAGCCCTGATCGCCGTCAGTCCACCGAACAGCCCTGGGGCAGGTCGTCCTCGCAGAGGCCCGCGTCGACGGGATCCTCCTCCGTGACCCAGGGGGGTACCTCGCCGCCCACGTCCAGGGAGATCTGGCCGGCGTCGCACCCCTCCTCGTCGATCACGATCAGCCGGCTGGACTCCAGCACCGGCACCGCCCGGTGGCCGCGGCGGACCAGCAGCGCCTTGTTCCACGCAAGCCGCAGCCGGAGCGTCAGCGCCTCGGAGCGGGTGAGGTCCAGCTCCTCCACGTCGCAGACCTCCTCGCTCCAGCTCTCGTCGAGCACGTCCCACAGCTCGCGATCGTGGCGCAGGCCGCAGAACATCACCTGGAATCGCTCCAGGTCGTCCCCATCCTTGGCCAGGGGGTAGAGCACCACGTCGTCCATCATCCCCGGCGCCTCGACGATGGTCTGCAGGGTCTCTCGGCAGTTGGGGCAGTTGAGCGAGAACCAGATGGCGTAGTGGGCGGTCTCGGGGTCCCCGTAGATCGGCCATGGATCCGCCCGCTCGCGCAGGGCGTCCGCGGTGTCGATCAGGAGCAGTGGGGTCCACAGCAGCAATATGGCGGCCGCGCCGCGCCTCAGGAGCGAGGGGACGGCGGGGTGGTGCAGGGCGTGCAGCAGCCCCGAGAGCTGAGCCAGCCCGATCAACAGGGCCGCGACCATGCAGCTGGTGCAGGGCAGGAACACGGTCTGCCAGGCGAGGAAGCCCACGTCGGCCGCCAGCACCAGGGTGGCCGCGGCCAGGAAGGTCCCCGGGCGCCAGCGGTCCACCGCCGCGGCGCCGAGCAGGCCCGCGAACGCCACCGCGCCCCAGATCCAGAAGGACAACCCCAGCAGGGCGTACGACGCGTAGACCGTACATCCGGTCGTGACGCAGGCGATCTCGGCGCCCAGGGCGTTGGCGGTACACAGCGCCAGGCCCAGCACGGGGAAGAGGATCCTCCCCACGCGGCCGACGATCTGGACGGTTGACGGGGCCTCGGTCACCGCGCACTCCTCCGACTCGGACGGGCATGGTACGCAAGGCGGGCGCCTGCGTCACCTCTCAGGTGGGTGTCTTGGGGTAGAGGGCGGGGTCACCCGCCGCAGTGGAAGTCGGTGCCCGACTCGTCGCAGGGAATGTCTCCGGCGCTGTCACCGGAGCGTACGTCGGTCGCGACCCGGTCGACGAACGTGGTGAGCATCTGCATCGCCTGTTCGTCCAGGTCGGCGGACTCGGTCCCGAAGGAGATCTGCGCGGAGTAGCTGCGCGTCTCGGTGTCCATGACGCTGCGGCACTCCTCGCCCTCGATCATCTCGTACTCGGGGCGTTCGCACTCCCGCTCCGGACCGGACATCTCCGCGAATCCGCCCAGGTTGGCGCTGACCGATGCGCCCAGTCCCAGCTGGAACCCGTGCAGGTTGATCGGCCCGTCCGTGAGGGCGGGGATCCGCATCGTGGTGCCACCGTACCCGCCCACGACCGACGCCCCCAGGCCACCGAAGATCACCATCCGGTGGTTGAAGTCGTTGAAGGTCACAGGCTCACCGTCGAGGGAGGCGTGGAAGGTGGCCCAGTCCGACTCGCTCTCGGTAACGTCGCCGGATCCACCCCCGCCGATGCCGCCGCCGATGCCGACGCCCGTGATCAGGCCCGAGGACTGCTGGCCGGTGCGGTTGTTGCGCAGGGTCACCACCAGCACCGCGGCCCCGCCGACGATGTGGACCCCGGCGCTGAGCTGGACCTTGACGCTCCAGTCGGTCGTGTGATTCGGAGTGCAGCGGGAGGGATCGCCGCTGACCTGGTCGGCCCCCTCCTCCTGGACGTCCCAGGTCTCCTCGCATTCCTCGCGGCTGTTGTCGTGTCGGACCTGGATGCTGACCGCCACCCGCCGCATCTGGCGTTCGTTGGCCGACGGGTCGCCGCCCGCCTCCTCGGTGGTGACCGCGTCCCCGGCGCCGGATTGCTCGATGGGGCACTCCTCGCCGCCCTCGCCATCCCCGACGTCGGAGCAGCGGGCGGACAGCTGGTAGTCCACGTCGTCGCCCATCCGCTCGTCGAAGAGGCGAATGAACTCCTCGCGCACCGCCGCGGCCCGCTGTTCCGACAGGGCTTGATTGTTGCCCTCGGCGGTCTCTCCGGTGCCGGGACTCTCCCAGCGGGGGCTGGCGTGGCCGGTGATGGTGCCGGTGACCGAGGTGAGCATCTGCAGCGGGCTGGCATCGCCAGGGCCCGAGGGGGCGGCCGGCGCCGCGGGCGCGGCGTTGCCGCCGGGGGCCGGGAGACCGTTGGTGCCCACCAGGGGATCGGCCAGGGGATCGGCCAGCTGCTGAACGGTCAGCGGGTCTTCGGCGCGCGGCGCCTCCACCTGGGGCGGAGCCACGTCGGCCTGCTTGACCTCTCGCTGGACCTGGACGTCGACCTCGGGACGCACGACTCTCCCCTCGATTCGCACGCAATTATGGCAGAGGGTGCGTTGATGCGCCGCACCATTTCACGCCGGGGCGCGGCCGCGCACGCGAAGGGGTATGCTGGTCGGCGATGCGTCTGCTGATCACCGGAGCAGCGGGGTACCTGGGCCGGCGGGTCTGCGCGCGGGTGCTGGACCGTCGTTACTCGCTGATCGCGATCCACCGGGGCTTGCCCCCCGTGGGATTGGCCGGGGAGCTGGAGGCCGCGGACATCACGGACCGGGACAGCATGGTCCGGGCGCTGCACCAGTCGCGGCCGGACGCCGTGATTCACACCGCCGCCCTCAACCCCGGTCAGGGAACCCCCGGGGACATGGAACGGGTGAACCACCTGGGGAGCGGCAATGTCGCGCGGGCGGCCCGGGACGTGGGCGCACACCTGGTGCACGTGTCCACGGACATGGTCCACGATGGCCGGTCGGCGCCCTACGCGGACGACGCGGAGCCGGCGCCGATCAACGCCTACGGCGAGAGCAAGGCCGCGGCGGAGCGGGTGGTGCGCGAGGTGCTGCCGGGATCCGCCGTCGTGCGCACCTCGTTGATCTACGGCTTGCACGAGATGGACCGGGGCACCGCAGAGTTCGCCCGGAAGCTGGAGGCGGGGGAAGAGCTGGCGCTGTTCGGCGACGTGCTGCGCCAGCCTGTCTGGGTCGAGACCCTCGCGGAGGCGCTGGTTCGGCTGGCCGAGACCGGCCGGGGTGGGCGGGTCAACGTGGCTGGCGGTCAGGTGCTGTCGAGGGATGGGTACGGCCGGCGCCTGCTGGAGTTCTGGGGCGTGGAGGGCCGCGAGCGGTTGACGGTGGGCCAGGGAGCGGACGTGAGCGCTACCATTCCCCTGGACCTGCGACTGGGGCTGGATCGGGCCCGACGGGACCTGGGGATCGACCTCCCGGGCGTGGACGAGGTCCTCGGCCGGTTCGGACCGGAGCGATGAGCCCGGAGGCACCATGCGACGACTCCTGATGGCCGCATTCGCCTTCGGCGTGGCCGTGACCGGCTGTGAGGGGGAGAAGACCTGGCGATACGAGGGCGAGTTCCACCGGCTCGTGGAGGGCGCCGATCGCCTGGTGATCCTGGAGTACGGTTCCGCGTGTGCGGGGGACCCGGACGAGCGGCTGGTGCTGCACGTGGTCGAGGGCGCGCAGGAGGTCCGAGGGGTCGCCGAGAAACTGCAGTTCCACGAGGAGCAGACGCGTGAGGTCTGCATGTGCTGCGGATCACCGGGCCTGGACTGGTACCGCGGGGGGGAGCTGGTGGCGTCCAGCAGCGTCCAGCACGGCGAGGCGCTGCGTTTCGGCGAGCTCCCCGGTGATGTGAAGTTCACCGCCGACTCGGCGGCCTGGTATGCCACGTGGATCGCGTCGGTCCCGGATCCCCGGCTGCTGATGCGCGCGGGGGAGACCCCCGAAGCGCCCCCCCGGGTGACCTTTGGAGAGCCGGTGCCCGAGGAGCCGCCCGTGTGCGCCGCTCCCGCCCCGGTCCCGCTGGTGGACGCGACGGGTCTCGACTTCGCGCTACCGATCACCGTCGTGCCCGGCCCGGACACGACCACGGATCCCCCCCTGGCGTCGGGCTACTCATCCGCATGGGGTGAGGTCGACATCGGCACCGGAGTCCCCGACGACGTCACCGTCCTGAGGCTCCAATGGCATCACAGCTTCCGCGAACCGCTGGTGGTCCGCGTCGAGATTCGCGGTGACGAGGGTCGGGTCCTGGTCAAGCGACTGAGCTCCGATCGCTGCCGGGAGGCCGAGCGCCAGACCGGGGACCCGGCCCTGGGTTGCACGCCGCTGCCGGAAGACCTCGAGGTCGTCGGTGGGCGGTCCCTGCGTGCGGAGGAGTGGCCGCGAACCGAAGAGCTGCTCGCGGCGGCGCGTTTCCCCCAGCTGTCCGAGCGGTTCGTCGCCCCACAACAGCCGCGCGTGGACGACCAGGGTCGCCCCAGGATCGTCTTCGAGAACGTGTGCGTCGACGGCTCCACGTGGACGCTGGAGCTGTGGTCTGCGGGCCGCTACCAGCGGATCATCCGGGATTGCGAGATGGAAGACGGCGTCCAGGAACTCCTGTGTCACGTCCTCCACCTGTCAGGACTCGAGATCGGTCCACCCTACTGAGATTTCCCGTGGGGTCTCAGTCGCCCCAGGCGTCGGCGGTCCCCAGGAAGTACTGGTTGTATTCGGCGTAGCCGTCGAACTGGACCGGGAGGGTGTCCTCGATACAGTCCGTGTCCAGGGCGCGGGTGGGATCGTCGAGGAACTGCAGGTAGAGCTGCTCCCCGCACTGGGATCCGTCGGGCAGGGTCGTGCCGTGGATCAGGCCGTGGGCGCCGTGGGGGAACAGGGCCCAGGTCTGCAGGTCGCCGGTGTAGTGGTCGCCGACGGTCTGGGCGAACTCCACCGGTGTCGCCGGGTCCAGCCCCCCCTGGAGCATGAGCAGGGGACCCGTGTAGTCCGAGAACCCGTCGGTGTACTCGTCGTCCGGGGCGCTGGGCCACCTTGGCACCATCTCCGCCACCCACCCGGTCAGGCCGGTGGCCATGGTGTAGGTCTCCCAGGTCGCCACGGCCTCCTCCTGCGTGGGTCCGCCGTCGTGGTCCCACATGTCCGAGGTGGCGACGTGGAAGAACAGGGGGTGGGAGTACCCGTCTCCGTCGTTGCCCGCCTGGCCGGGCTGGGGTGGGCGGCGGGGGGGAAGGGGCAGACCCCGGGGGGTGCCGCCGAGGGGGGGCGCCATGGCGCCGAAGTAGCTGTACCAGAGGTTGACGATGACCTCCATGTCCTCGTAGGCGCAGCGGTCCATCCGGTGGATCAGGGCCGGGACGATGTCCCTGACCTTGTCGTACATCAGCAGCGCGCCCAGCAGGTAGCGGATGGTGCCCGAGTCGGTCCCCAGATCGGCGCAGTGCCCCTCGTCGAAGGAGGCGACGACCTGCTGGGCGGTGGCCCAGGGGTCGCCCTCGAAATGGGAAGCGCAGGACGGGTCGTCTCGGCAGGCGTCCATCATCTTGTGACCGGTGATCTCCATGCCCAGGTCGTACTCCATGAATCCCTGGCCCGGGGGCGAGATGCCGTCGATGACCACCCCGTCCGGCTGGGTCGGGAACAGCTGCAGGTAGCGCTGGGCGAGGTAGGTCCCGTAGGAACCGCCCCACAGGAAGACCTGCTCGTCGTCGGCCAGGTGGGCGATCAGGGTGCCGATGTCCCGGGCGCTGTTGGTGACGTTGACCTGGTCCAGCCCGTCTCCCCACTCCTGGGTGATGGCGTAGATGCAGTCCGCCCACTCGGTGTCGGCGATGGACTCCCCCCAGGCGCTGTCCGGGTGCTCCTGGTCCGGGCACCCCAGGCGGCCCGAGCCGCCGATGCCCCTGTGGTCGATGGCGTAGATCGCGAGATCGGGCCGCTGGTCCGGGAGGTCGTAGGCCAGGTAGGCCATCTCGTCCAGCGCCGATGCGCCGGGCCCGCCGTGCAGGATCCACAGCTGGCCCGCGGGATCGTCGGTCTGCTGCAGCCGCTTGACCAGGACCGGAAGCTCCGCTCCGTCGGGGTCGGCGTAGTCCAGGGGCATCCAGGCCTGGGCGCACTCGGCCCCGCCGCTGCCCTGGCCCGGGATCAGGGCGCAGGACTCCCACTCGCCGATCTCCACCTCCGGGATCTCGACGTCGTCGTCGTCGCCCGTCGCATCGTCGTCGTCGTCCAGCAACAGGGTCCCCGACGACTCGCAACCCGCCAACAGCAGGGCCGCACCCATCAGCCAGGCCAGAATCCGCGGCATCTCTTCTCCTCCCGTTCGTCGTGGGAACACGCTATCCCGGGGGCCGCCCCGACGGGGGGACATTCGCGTCACCGCCGGCACACCCGGCGGGGTAGAATCCGCGGCGGGAGGGGAATCCCGATGACCAGCTTCCGATGCCTCATCCGCCTGTCCACGCTCTTCGCCTTCGGGGCTCTGCTCGCCTGGACGGCCGGTTGTGACGGAGATTGCGAACCCCAGGACGACGACACGGCCGACGACGATGCCGGCGACGACGACGCGACGGCCGATGACGACACCACGGCCGACGACGACGCCACGGAGGACGACGACGCCACCGGGGACGACGACTCGACCCCGGGCGACGATCCACCCCCCAACTTCCTGTTCGTGGCCGCCAACCCCTCGATGGGCACCAGCGAGGACTTCTACGTGGCCAAGTACGAGATGAAGGTCGTGGGGTACGACGACGGCGATCTGCACGAGTACGACTCGAGCCTGGTCGCCGAGAGCCGGGCCTCGGGCATCCCCTGGCAGTGGCTGAATCAGGACCAGGCCCGGGCCGAGTGCGAGGCGCTCGGCGAGGGCTTCGCGCTGCTGACCAACGAGGAATGGATGACCATCGCCCGGAGCATCGAGGCCCACCCCGGCAACTGGAGCGACGGCCAGGCCCACCCCACCGGCGCCACCGACGCCCAGCTCAACGTGGGACACACCTGTCGCAAGGGGATGCTGGGCTCGGAATGCAGGATGGACCAGTTCCCCTACTCCGGTGAGGGACTGCCGGCCAGCGCCAACGACGAGGAGGGGTGCTACGGGTACGTGCAGGGGGACTACGAGCTCGAGGCGCCGACCCTGGACGAGAATGGCTGGAACGCGTTCAGGCGCACCTTCTACCTGGAGGACGGCCAGGTGATCTGGGACTTCTCGGGCAACGTCTGGGAGTGGGTCGACTGGAGCGTGCCGCTGGCCGCCGACCGGGCCCGGTACGGCGACGAGATCGACGAGGACTACCTCGAGATCAACCTCTGTGATCCCACCGCGGCGATGCCCTCGGAGAGCTTCCAGAGCCAGAACCTGGAGATGACGGGGCTGATCAACGCCAATCGCGTCGGTCGCTACCACCCCACGGCGGTGGACCACGACGCGGGCGCCGCGATGCGGGGCGGCAACTTCATGCACGGCACGGCCAACGCCGGCATCTACTCGCTGGGCATGGGGTACCCCCCCGACACCGACCACATCCTCTGCCGGATCGGGTTCCGCTGCGCGTGGCACGCCCCGGAGGGGTAGGGGCGCCGAGGCCCTCGGATCAGCCGGGACGGTAGACCCGACCCGTCTCCCTCTCCTCGGGTGTCGCGTCCCGGACGTCCATCACGAAGACCTCGTAGCGTAGCCGGCGTCCGGCGTAGGGGTGGTTGAGATCGACGATCACCGAGTCCGGTGTGATCTCCTTGATCCACGCCGAGCGTTTTTCGCCGCCCTCGCCTTCCAGGAGGATCCGGTCGCCGGCGTGGACATCCGCGTCCCCGGGGAACCGCGAGCGTGCGATGGCGCGCTCGGATCCGGTGTGCGGCGTCCCGTACCCCTCGCTGGGATCCAGCTCACCGTGGATGAAGTCCCCGGGTTGATGGCCCAGGATGGCGCGGTCGATGCCCCGCGCCAGGCGCGGGGTGCCGGGCATGTAGAACAACGCTCCCCTGCGGGCGGACGTCTCCAGGAGCTGGCCGTGGTCGTCGCGGAGCGAATAGTGGATGCCCACCACCTTGTCCGGGGACACCCCTTCGAGGGGGACCCTCATCGGCGCCTCCCCCGGGCGGACCACCACCGCCGCATCTCCATTTCGTGCCACGCGTCGTCGGCGTCGGCCATGACCTGATCCGGTGGGTCCTTCTCACCCGACGCCGGGGGGACGCAACTCTCGCACACCAGCGAGACCCCGCGTTCGAACTCCTCGGCCTGTACGGAGGTCCCGCACGTGGAACAGATCACCAGGCTGTCCGTCATCACTCCCTCTCCAATCCCATCCCCCTACGATTCGGCCGCGACCCGAGGCTGCGGCGCTTGAGATTGTCAAAGCTATTTTAGGAAGCCATGACGTACTACGCCAACACAATTCGACCAGGTAGAGTAGGCCGGTGCACACCTCGACCCACCACGGCTCCGTCGAGTGCTTGCGAGAAGGCGAGAACGCCGACTCCGGCAGCGCGTCACCTTCGGCAAGCCGCGGGGATTCCACCCGGAGCGAGCGGGCGATCCGTTGCCGGCGCTGTGGCGCTGCGGTCACCCACGCCGCGGCGGCCGGTGAGGTGGACGGCGAGCACCTGCACACCTTCTTCAACCCGGCGGGCATCCTCTTCGAGATTCGCTGCTTCGACACCGCGGAGGGTTGCGAGGTCCACGGAGACCGTACGACCGAGTTCACCTGGTTCCCGGGGTACGCCTGGAACTACGCCGCGTGCGCCGCGTGTGCAGAGCACCTGGGCTGGCACTTCCAGGGCCCGGGGCGTGGGTTCTTCGGCCTGATCCGGGATCGGTTGGTGGACGAGTGAGGAGCCGGTGGTGGGCGGCATGCCCCTGTGCGCTGTGGCTGCTCCTGGTCGGATGTCCCGCGGATCCGGTGGCGGACGACGACAGCGGTGGGCCGCCCTCGGGTGACGACGATTCGGGTGACGACGACTCGGGTGACGACGACTCGGGGGACGACGACAACCAGCCCTGGGAACCCTATTGCCTGCTCTCGCTCAACCTCCACTGCCTCCGGACCAGCGGGACGGAGTACGGGAGCAACACCGCGCGGCTGGAGGCGGTGGCCGCGGCAGCGGCCGCCGAGGGTGTGGCCGCGCTGGCCGTGCAGGAGGCCTGCGACGACGGCGTCGAGTCGGCGATGACGATCCTGGAGGCGGCGCTGGAGGATGCGACGGGAGCGGGGTGGTCGGGCGCCTGGGCCTTCGCCCACGTGGCCTGGGAGGGGACGCCGGACGAGGCCGAGGAGGGCGTCGGCCTGCTGGTCCGCGGCGCCCTGGGGCCGGCGGACACCCTGGAGTATGTCACCCAGGGAGCGCTTCGTCGGGTCGAGGTCGTGGCCCAGCTCCCCCCCGACCTCGGCGGATTCGCGCTGCACAGCCTGCACCTCGAGGTGGGCAGCGAGGCCGCGCGCACCTCCCAGGCCCGTCAGGCCGCCGCCTGGTCCCTGGGGCGGGCGGATCCCTCACTGGACGTGATCCTCGCGGGGGATCTGAACGCCACCGCCGGCTCACCGCCCCACGACGCCGTGCTCGCGTTCGGCTTCTCGGACGCGACCGATGGCCTGGACTCCTCGCGGATCGATCACGTCCTGGTCCACCGCGGAGCCGCCGCCCAGGTGACCGACCGTCGGCTGGTCTTCACCGGCGACAGCTACCCGCCCGTCTCGGATCACCCGGGCGCCCTGGTCTGCCTCGCAGCCGCCGACCCGGTGGCCCCCGCGGTCACCCGCCTGAGCGCTCTGGTCGACGCGGGCTGGGGGCACAGCATCGCCGTGCGTGGCGACACCGAGCCCCTCGACTGGGACCTGGGCTGGCCCGCATACCCCGTGGACGACGGACGCTGGATGCTGGTGACCACCGAACTGCCCCCGGGCCCGTTCGCCTACAAGTACCTGCTCGACGACGTCAGCTGGCAGCAGGGCGACGACCTCTCCGGGCAGGGCGGCCAGGACCACGAGGACGAGCCGGTGTTCTGAGGGGCGGGCCGGGGGGACTTAGTTGGCGGCCTGGGCCACGTCCTCCTGCTCGTCGTGGGCGAGAAGATAGTGTTCGTCGTCGCCCATGTCCTCCTGCTCATCGACGGCCCCGTTGCCGTCCCGGTCCAGGTCCGCGGCGGTGGCGCAGCGGGTCAGGGAGGTGGCAACGTAGTCGCCGAGCGGTCCGTCGGCCAGCTGCAGGTCGTCGCCCGGGTGTTCGGCCAGCACCTGCTCCAGGTCGGGGAACGCCGCCTCGTACAGACTGCCCGTGTCGCGGACGCCTCCCAGGACCGCCTCGCTGGCCGCATCCCGCGGGTCGTAGGGCGACGCCCAGGGAGTCATCGAGGCCTCGCCGGCGGTGGGGAGCTGGGTCAGCTCGGTCACCATGGTCCCGCCGAAGCGGTCCGGGTTGTTCCTCCAGTCCCAGCGGTCGGCGAGGGCCTTGTGCGAGATGCCGAGCGCGGCGCTCGCGAGCGCGAAGGCGACCAGCAGCCTGAGGCGGCGACGTTCGTCGATGCTCATGGGTGATCTCCTGCCCCTCCCCCGGGATGGAGCGGCGCGATCTTGCACCTCGAACGGAGCTTGTCAATGGGGGGGACGGGTGCGGCCCTCAGTCCGTGGGCGCGGTCTGCCTGGCCTTGGCCGGCTTGCGGGAAAGCGGTGCCTCGCAGGCGAAGGTCAACTCGTCCGATTCCACGTCCAGCCGGACCCGGCCACCGGTGCGCAGGGCGCCGAAGAGGATCTCGTCGGCCAGCCTGCGGCGGATGGAGCGGTCGATCAGGCGACGCATGGGGCGGGCACCGAAGCGCCGGTTGTAGCCGTGCTCGGCCAGCCAGGCGCGGGCGACGTCGGACAGTTCGATGGTCACCCGCTTGACCGCGAGCTGGTCCTCGAGCTCCGCCACGAACTTGTCGACGATCTGGCCGATGACCTCCGTGGTCAGGTGGTCGAAGCCGATCCAGGCGTCGAGGCGGTTGCGGAACTCGGGCGGGAAGGTCTTCTCGATGGCCGACTTGCCGTCCTCGGCATGCGCCCCTCCGCCGAAGCCGATGCTCCCCTTCTCGACCAGGAAGGCGCCGGCGTTGGTGGTCAGGATCACCACGACGTTGCGGAAGTCGGCCTTGCGGCCGTTGTGATCGGTGAGGGTGGCGTGGTCCATGATCTGTAGCAGGATGTTGACCAGATCCGGGTGGGCCTTCTCGATCTCGTCCAGCACCAGCACCGCGTGGGGGTTCTTGAGCACGGCGTCGGTGAGCAGGCCCCCCTGGTCGAAGCCCACGTAGCCCGGTGGCGCACCGATCAGCCGCGAGACCGTGTGCTTCTCCATGTACTCGCTCATGTCGAAGCGGATCAGCTCCACGCCCATCACCCGCGCCAGCTGACGGGCCAGCTCGGTCTTGCCCACACCCGTGGGGCCGGAAAAGAGGAAACTGCCCACCGGTCGCATGGGCGGTCCGAGCCCCGAGCGGGACATGCGGATCGCCCCGACCAGGGCCTCGATGGCTGGATCCTGGCCGTAGATCACCAGCCGCAGGTCCCGGTCCAGGGTGGCGAGCCGCTCCCGGTCCGTGGTGGACACGGTCTTGGAGGGGATCCGCGCCATCCGGGAGACGACCCGCTCCACGTCCGCCGGTCGGATCGTGCTCCGGCGCTTCGCCTTCGGCTCCAGCCGCATCATCGCCCCGCACTCGTCGATCACGTCGATGGCCTTGTCCGGCAGGAAGCGGTCGGTGATGTACTTGTGGGACAGCTCGGCCGCAGCCTGGAGCGCCGGACGGGTGAAGGTGACCCCGTGGTGCTCCTCGTAGTGGCCCTTGAGTCCGGCGAGGATCTTCCCGGTCTCGGCGAGGGTGGGCTCGCGGATCTCGATCTTGCAGAACCTGCGGGCCAGCGCCCGGTCCTTCTCGAAGGCGTTGTTGTAGTCCTCGAAGGTGGTGGTGCCGATGCAGCGCAGCTCCCCGGACGAGAGCATGGGCTTGAGGATGCTGCTGGCATCCAGGGTCCCGCCGCTGGTGGCGCCGGCGCCGACGATGGTGTGGATCTCGTCGATGAACAACACCCGGTTCGACTCCTCGACGATGGCGCCGATGACGGCCTTGAGCCGCTTCTCGAACTGGCCGCGGTACTGGGTGCCGGCGATCAGGGCGCCCAGATCCAGCGCATAGATCTCGATGCCCTGCAGCAGGTCGGGGACCTCGTCGGCGGCCACCCGCTGGGCCAGCCCCTCGGCCATCGCGGTCTTGCCCACCCCCGATTCGCCCACGAACACCGGGTTGTTCTTCCGTCGCCGGCAGAGCACCTGCATCGTCCGCTGCAGCTCGACCTTGCGGCCCACCAGCGGGTCGAGCTTGCCCTCCTTGGCCCGCGCCACCAGCTCGACGGTGAACTCCCCCAGGGGATCCTCGACCTTCTCCTCGCGGCTCCCCCCCGCCGTCTCCCCGCCCGCGGGCTGCCGGTCGTCCCCGGTGGCGCCGTGGGACAGCACCTCGAGCACGTCGAGGCGGCTCACGTTGCGCTTGTTCAGCAGGTAGACCGCCGTGGAATCCGACTCCCGGAACATGGCGGCCAGCAGGTCGCCCGCATCGATCTCGTCCTTGCCCGAGGACTGCACGTGGATCGCGGCCCGCTGCAGCACCCGGGTCACCGCCAGGGTCTGGGAGACCTCGACGTCTCGCCCCTCGGGCACCCGCGGCTGGTCCTCCAGGTGCTCGTCGAGCTCCTTCGCCAGATCCTCGGGATCCACGCCGCAACCCGCCAGGATGCCGCGCCCGGTGGGATCGTCCACCAGGGCACGCAGCAGGTGCTCGAGGGTGAGCAGCTCGTGGCGCCGCCGCCGGGCGTCGGCCACCGCGCGGCCGAAGGTGCGCTCCAGGTCCTTGCCGATCATGCGGGCTCCAGGGTGCACAGCAGCGGGAACTCGTGGTCCCGCGCCAGCTCGGTGACCTTGGCCACCTTGGTCTCGGCGATCTCGTGGGTGTAGACCCCCGCCACGCCGATCCCATCCTGGTGGACCTGCAACATGATCCGCACCGCCCGCTCGTTGGGGTGGTGGAACACGTCCATCAGGATCATCACGACGAACTCCATGGTGGTGTAGTCGTCGTTGTGCAGCAGCACGCGGTACAGGGGCGGACGTCGAGTCCGCTCGAGCTCTTCGGTGTCCAGCCCGACGTCACCGTCGAGGTGTTCGTCCGGATCCCAGCTGCCGGGGGGAGGGGGTGTCATGGATCCGTTCTACCATCGGTCCGGCGGCGGGGTCTGTCAGCGGCGGGTCCGCGCGGCCGGGGTCAGCCCTCGGCGAGCATGTCCCGGATCAGGGCCGCGATGCCGTCGAAGCTCTGGCGGAACTTGGCCTCCACGATCCTCGAGATCGCCCTGCCGATCACCGGGATGCGGATGTCGATGGTCACGTCGCGGATGATCCGGGTGCCGCCCCCCTCATCCACCATCCGGGTCACGCCGTGCACGTTCACCCGGTCGCCGTGCTCGCCGTGGTGTTTCCAGTGCAGGGTGTGGGACCGCTTGTCGTAGCGGTAGCGCGTGGTCGACTGCTCGGTACGCGAGCGGTCCAGCTTTCCGGTCTTCTTGTGGGCGTAGCTGGTGAGGTGGACCTCGAACTCGATCTGGTCGTCGGTCTCGCCCAGGGCCTCCCAGCGGGCATCCACGCAGTCCTCGCGGGACCGCTGCTGGGTCAGGCTGTACCGCTCGGAGCACAGCAGCTCCGCCACGGCGTCGACGGGGGCGGAAACGGTCATCTCGTGGTGCAGCGCCATGGGTCCTCCAGTCGGAGGCTTCAGGCTTCCGGTTTCAGGCTTCAGGCGAAGGGGCCGTCTCGCTGTCGCTCGACATCCGATCCGGAAATCTTCGCTACTGATGCCTGACGCCTGACGCCTGACGCCTGACGCCCCGTTCTAGCAGACCGCGGCGCGGGCCTCTATGCTGTGGGCTCCGCTGGAGGTGGACGTGAACCAGGACAAGGCCGTCGTCACCTGCGCGCTCACCGGCGTGCTCACCGATCCCAACCGGTTCCCCGTGCCGGTCACCCCCGAGCAGATGGCCGCCAGCGCCAGGGAGGCCTTCGACGCCGGGGCGACCATCATGCACACCCACGTGCGCAACCAGCAGCCGGGCATGGGCTACCTGCCTTCGTGGGAACCCGAGGACTCGGACGCGGTGTGCCAGGCGATTCGCGAGGCCTGCCCGGGGGTGGTGATCAACCTGTCCACCGGCGTCATGGGCGGCGACATCTCCGGACCCCTGGCCTGCCTGGAGCGGGTGCGCCCGGAGATGGCCGCGCTCAACGCCGGCACACTCAACTACCTCAAGGTCACCCGGGGTGGGGCCTGGGCCTGGCCCCCGCTGGTGTTCGACAATCCGGTGGAGAAGGTGGAGCAGTTCGCGCTGTTCATGAAGGAGCGCGGGATCCTGGGCGAGTGCGAGTGTTTCGACACCGGCATCCTGCGTTCGGTGGACCTCTTCCGTCAGGTGGGGCTCCTGGAGCCGCCCATCGACGTCTCGTTGATCATGGGGGTCGCCAGCGGGATGCCCGCCAAGCCGGCCTGGCTGCCCCTGCTGATCGACGAGCTGCCCGAGGGGGCTACCTGGCAGGTGATCGGCATCGGCCGCGCCGAGGTCTGGGACCTGCACCGGCGAGCCGCCGAGCTGGGGGGCAACCTGCGCACCGGACTCGAGGACACCTTCTACCTCCCCGACGGGAGCAAGGCCGGCGGGAACGGCGCCTTGGTCGAGGAGCTGGTCCGCATCGCCCGGGAGACGGGGCGGGAGATCGCGAGCCCCGAGGAGACCCGCGCCCTGTTCCACATGCCTCCCCCCTGAGCCCTTCCTCCAGGGGCGTTCCTCACCTATCATGACCCCGCGCGAGGGGAACGAAGCAGGATGCCTGTAGCCAACGTGAACTGCCCGTCCTGCGGCGCGGGCCACGACATCCACAACCCGGGCATCCTGATGTACCGCTGCGAGTACTGCGGGACCACGGTGCACTGGGACAAGGAGAAGGTCCGGGCGGCGGGCAAGCACGCCGTGCTTCCGGAGGGCTTCACCCGGCTGTACACCGGCGCCACCGGGTCCCTGTTCAACAAGCGTTTTGTCGTTCTGGGCCGGGCGCGGTACGCCTTCGACCGCGGGTACTGGGACGAATGGGCCCTGGAGCAACACGACGGCTCCCTGACCTGGCTCACCGAGGACAACCACGAGCTCTCCGTGCAGACCCGAGCCGAGGGGATCCCGGTCGAGCCCTTCGACCGGCACCGCGTGGGGCAGGCCATCGCGATCCAGGACCGCACCTTCGTGGTCGAGGAGGTGGGCCAAGCCGAGTGCATCGGCATCGAGGGGGACCTGCCCCGGGAGTTCGAGGTCGGCGAGACCTACGGCTTCGTCGACGCCTCGACCCGGGACGGCCGCTACAACCTGGGCATCGAGTACGACGACGATCCGCCCAGCGTCTTCGTGGGTCGCTGGCTCAAGGCCGCCTCCCTGCAGCTGGACGACGAGGGGATGGAGTGGTGAGCGGCATCGACCGCAACCGCTTCGGCCTGGGCAGCGGGCGGTCCCGCCCTGCCCACGAATCCCTGGCCATCCGCTGCCCGTCCTGTGGCTCGCCCAACGCGGTCAAGGACGGCGGGGCCAAGCTGGTGGTCTGTGGACACTGTGGGACCCACCTGGAGCTGAACCGCGACGAGGCGGTGGTGCTGGGCGAGTCCCGGGTCAAGAAGTGGGCCTTCCCCCTCGAGCTGGGCGACCGCTTCCGGTTCAAGGGGGTGCAGCACGAGGTCATCGCCCGGATGGCCCAGATCGAGGACGGGGACGAGACCGAGGTCACCCGAGACTACCTGCTGTACCACCCCAGCCGGGGGTCGATGTGGCTGTCCGAGTACATGGGCAAGTGGTCGTGGTCCCGCCCGACCCACCTGATGCCGGCGGGCTCCGTCTCCGGGCTGGACGCCACCGACGCGCTGCAGACCGGCGATGGACGCCGCTGGGTGGTGGCCGAGACCGGTGAGTACCAGCTGCGCTACGTGGACGGCTCCCTGCCCTGGGTGGCCCGGGTGGGGGATCGGGTCCGCTACCTGGAGTGTGAGATCGCCGGCGGCGGAACCGAGCAGTACGAGGTGACCTGGGAGGGGCAGCAGCGAGAGTTCGGGATCGGGGCGTCCCTGCCCGTGAGCGCGGTCCGCCGCGCCCTGGGTCGCAAGGACGTCTTCGGTGTGGAGAAGACCACCAGCGTCGCGGCCAAGGTCCAGGCGGTCAAACGGATCATGGCCATGGCGGCCATCGGGCTGGCGCTCAACGGCGTGGCCCTGGCCTACTGCTGGTTCTCGGGCTCCGAGATACTGAACGAGACCTTCACCCCCGACCAGCTCACCGAGGGGGCCTTCACCTCCGCGTTCCCCGTGGGCTCGGGGGGCACGCTTCTCAAGATCAAGCTGCGATCCTCGGGTCTGAGCAACGCCTGGATGGCGGTCAACCTGGCCGTGGTGCAGGGCGAGGCGACCGTCGCGAGCGTCCTGGACGCGGACATCTCGTACTACCATGGCAGCAGCGGCGGTGAGAGCTGGTCCGAGGGCAAGCGGAGCAAGAGCCTGTACCTCAAGGTCCCCACCGAGGGGAACTACCACCTGCTGGTGCAGGGGGTCAGCGGGCTGGGCAACTCGGCGTCCGCGGACGAGGCCAGCCACGGCCTGACGGTGACGGTGTTGCGGGGCGCGTCCCTGTACCACTTCTTCATCGTCAGCACGATCCTGTGCGGCCTGGTGTTCGCGTTTGCGATGCAGGGCCACAGCAGGCTGCGGGGGGGCGACGACGATGACTGAGCGGGGTGGACCATGAGCTGGATCGTGCGAGGCGTGGCCGTGCTCCTGACCGGGGCGACCCTGGCGGCGGGGGCGGCGACCGCGACCAACCTGGGCGCGCCGCGGGCCGACTACCCCCGGGACATCAGCCTCCGGGACGGCAGCGTCCACGGGTACGGCATCTTCTTCTTCAATTACCATCGGTCCCACCGGGGCGGCGGCCTGGCGGGGGGCAAGTAAGAGCGGACGGGAGGCAGGAACATGGGAGAGTTCTTCGGGGCCGAGGCCGTGGCCCAGCTGATCTGGACGGTGATCTACGTGGTGGTCGGGATGGCGGTCTTCGGGGCCGGATTCTGGATCGTCAACATGGTCTGCCCGTTCTCGGTCCGCAAGGAGATCGAGGAGGACCAGAACACCTCGCTGGGCATCATCATCGGGGCCGTGATCATCGGCCTCGCGATCATCATCGCCGCAGCCATCGTCTGACGCGGTCCCCTTCCCCGTGAGCGAGCGTTCCTCGACTCTGCGCGACGCCGGTCGCTGGGTCCTGCTGGGCTCGGTGTTCGTGATCGCCGCCTGTGGGCTCGTCTACGAGCTGGTGGCGGGAGCCGTGTCCAGCTACCTGATGGGGGACGCGGTCACCCAGTTCTCGCTGGTGATCGGGGCCTTCCTGAGCGCCATGGGGGTGGGCGCCTACCTGGCGCGCTTCGTGCGCCGACGGCTGCTGCGAACCTTCGTGGAGGTGGAGATCCTGATCGGGCTGGTGGGGGGCTGCTCCTCCATCGCGATGTTCGCGATCAACGCCTTCGCCCAGCCGGTCTTCCCGGTGCTGTTCTACGGCCTCTGTGGAAGCATCGGCGTGCTGGTGGGGATCGAGATCCCGCTCCTGATACGGATCCTGCGGGACATGGACGGGGTGCGCGAGGCCCTCAGCCGGGTGCTGGCCCTGGACTACCTGGGCGCGCTGCTGGGAGCCGTGGCCTTCCCCCTGCTGGCCCTGCCCCTGCTGGGGTTGAGCCGGGCTTCCGTGGTGTTCGGGCTGCTGAACCTGGCGGTGGCGGGCTGCGGGATCCTGTTGCTGGAGCGCCGCCGTCTCGGCATGGCTCTCCGCCTCGCCGGGGCGTCCGCGCTGCTCCTCGCCGCGCTGGCGGGATCGTCGCGACTGGTGGGCTTCTTCGAGGACCTGGTGTACCAGGACTCGGTGATCCTGGCCGAGCAGACCCGGTACCAGCGAATCGTGCTCACCCGCTGGCGGGACGACGTCCGGCTGTACCTCAACGGGCACATCCAGTTCAGCTCCGTGGACGAGGCGCGCTACCACGAGTCCCTGGTGCACCCGGCCATGGCCGCCGTGCCCCATCCACGGACGGTGCTGCTGCTGGGCGCCGGTGACGGGCTGGCGGCGCGGGAGGTGCTCAAGCACGAGAGCGTCGAATCGGTGACCCTGGTGGACATCGATCCCGCCGTGACCGAACTCGCCTCCACCCGCGACGAGCTGCTGGCCCTCAACGGGGGGAGCCTCCAGTCGCCCCGGGTGACGGTGGTGAACCACGACGCGATGACCTTCCTGGAGGAGGACCGCAGCTTCTACGACGTGATCCTGGCCGATCTGCCCGATCCCTCGACGGACTCCCTGGCCAAGCTCTACTCGGATGCCTTCTATACCCTGGCCCTGAGGCGGTTGAGCGAGGGCGGGGCGATCGCGACCCAGGCCACGTCCCCGTTCTATGCCCCGGATGCCTACTGGTGCGCCGTGGAGACCCTGGCCGCCTCCGCGGGGCCGGAACAGCCCCCCCTGAACGTGCTGCCCTACCACGTCCACGTGCCCTCCTTCGGGGAGTGGGGCTTCGTCCTGGCGTCCCGCGCGGAGCTGTCCCCCGAGGCGCTGACGGTCCAGGTCCCCACGCGCTTTCTGACCGACGACGCCCTGCGCGCCATGTTCGCCTTCGGCAAGGACCTGGACCGCAGGACGGTGCAGGTGAATCGCCTCGAGCGACCCATCATCGCCCGCTACTACGCTCGCGGCTGGCGGACCTACGAGTAGCGGATCCAGGATGCGGGCGCGCCAGCGGAATCCAGGGGCGAAGCGGCTCCGCCGCCTGGGCAAGCGCGCCGTGTACTCCCTGCTCCCCCTGGCCCTGGTGCTGATCACGGCCGAGGGCCTGCTGAGGGTCACCGGGTACCGGGGCCACCCCGATCGGGAGGTCTCGTGGTGTGCGGAGCACCAGGGGCACGAACTCGCCCCCTTCGTCGACATGCCCCTCGACCGGGAGACCCGGGCCTACGTCGCCACCGCCCTGGCGGCCCAACCGCGCCCCTTCCCGGTCCGCAAGCGGGGCCACGAGCGCCGGATCTTCGTGCTCGGCGGCTCGGCCGCCCATGGCTACGGGTTCTCCCGCAACGGCAGCTTCGCGGGGCGGATGGAGCAGCTGTCGACGGAGATGTTCCCCGGGCTGGACGTCCAGGTGATCAACATGGGGGTGGTCGCCGCGTCCAGTCAGCAGGTCCTCCAGCTGGCCAAGCGGATCCTGGTCGATCAGCAGCCCGACGCCCTGGTCGTGTACTCGGGCAACAACGAGCTGCTGGAACTGTGGGACTGGCGACAGTACCTGACGCCGAGTCAGCACCGCACCTACGTGGCCGGACTGCGGTGGAACCTCCGGCTGTCCGATCTGCGGACCTTCCTGTGGCTGCGTGAACGCCTCCGCGGAGGGGATCTGCCCAGCTGGGGCCGGACGGGGTACACCCGCGACCAGATGCTGCCATGGTCCGAACGTGCCCCGCTCACGGACCGGGATCGGGCCTACGCCCGGGAGACCTTCCGCCACAACATCGGCCGTCTGGTCGAGCTGGCCCGCGCGGATGGTGTTCCGGTGGTGCTGTCCAGCGTCACCGCGAGCTGGGCCATCAAGCCCGGCCGATTCGACCTCCCGGGGTACGAGGAGCCCGAGGAGTTGCCTGCCCTCCTCGAGCGGATCGAGGAGACCTTGCGGGATGGCCAGGGCAGCGCGGGGCTCGCCGAGGCCGAGGGACTCTGTGCGGAGGCATTCGACCTGTGGCCGGTGGCCCACACCCACTGGCACTGCGGAGACCTGATGCGGCACGCCGGCCACGGGGAGGCGGCCCTCGACCACTTCATGGAGGCGGTACGCCTGGACGAGAACCCCAACCGCGTCCCCCCCTACATCAACGACGAGATCCGGGAGCTGGCACGCCTCCCCGGCGTCACCTTCGTCGACGGCGAGGCCGAGGTCGCAGCGATGACCTCCGACGGCATCCCGGGGTTCGAGGAGGTCTTCGACCATTGCCACCCCTCCCTGGGGGCCCACTGGGTGCTGGGAGCGGCCATGACCGAGGCCCTCGCGGATCTGTGGCCCGGCGACGTCGATCCGGCCGCGCCCGATCCGCGCGTCGTCGCCGCGCGCCGGGTCGCTGCGCTGGAAGACCCCCGGTTCGACCCCGACCGGGTGGAGACCTATCTCGGGATGTCATGGGTCGACGGGGCGTGGCGCTACGGCGGCAATCCGGAGTCCGCAGGTCTCCTCCGGTGGTCCGAGGCCCGCGGTGAGACGGCGCGGCGGCCCGGGGACCCGGACGCGTGGAATCACCAGGGGGTGGTCGCGTTCCACTACCACCGCGCCGACTGCGGATCCGAACGCGCCTGCCTCCAGCACGCGGTCGATGCCTTCCGAAAGGCCCTGTCCCTGGATCCGGACCACTGCTCCGCCCGGTCCAACCTGGGTGGGGTGCTGGTCCAGACGGGTCGAACCGCCAAGGGCATCGATCATCTGGAGGAGGCGGCCCGCTGCAGTCCCGACGCCGCCCTGGACGCCCGCATCGCCCGCGTCCGCGCCTGGCCCGGATCGGACCGCTGAAGAGGGCTCGGCGCGGTACCACCAGCCGCCGTGTCCGCGGGCTCAGCCGGGGCCGGTTGCCGTTGTGGCTGGGCCGGCCAGCGGCCGGGCGCCCGTGCGTTCGTCGGGCTCGTCGTAGCGCCGTCCCAGGAGGCAGGTGCCCAGCGCGGCCAGGGTCATCGCGAGGAAGAGCAAGGTCGCCAGGGGCGACGCCTCGAGCCCGAAGGCGCCTCCGGTGAGCCAGTCGGCGCCCGTCATCTCGGTGTGGAACAGACCCTGGATCTCCATCCCCGACACCGGGATCGCCAGCACCGGGCCCAGGGTGAAGTTCCAGGCCACGTGGCAGCCGGTGGCGAACCACAGGTTGCCGGTGCGGATCACCGTCAGCGACAGGAACACGCCGACCAGGGCGATGTTGACCAGCCCGAGGACCGAGGGGTTGGGGTTACCCAGGTGCATCAGCGCGAAGGGCACCGCGGAGAGCAGCACGGCCGGCGCGTGCCCCCAGCTCGAGTACAGGGTCCGCTGCACGTAGCCGCGCATGGTGATCTCCTCCATGAACGCGGCGAGGTACAGGGGGATGGCGAGCAGGGCGGCGCCCAGGAGCGTTCCACGGGTAGGCGCCCAGGTCAGCTCCGCCTGGCCCGCGAGCAGCAGGATCCCCACCAGCAGCAGCGGTGCCCCGGCCCCGACGACGACGCCCGCGAACTGGCGCAGGAGCAGGTCCGCGGGGGCCAGGGGTGTTCCCAGCGAGCCTGCGGGACGCCGGTCGACCAGCCACCGTGTGCCCACGGTGAACACGATCACGAAGGGCGCCAGGATCATGCCCTGGACACCGATCTGCCAGGTGATGTCGGTCATGACGTGGGGGCCGACCGTGAACATCAGCGCGACGAAGACCCCGATCATCACAGACGCGGGTACGAGGGTCGCCCAGCCGGAGATGTTCAGGAAGTTCAAGGTCCGGACCCAGGGCAAGACCGCGGGCGGATCCGCCCATCGCTGGGGCCGGAGATAGGCCCGGAGCAGATAGAGCGGCAGCACCAGGGGCGGGAACAGGAAGGCGGCCAGGCCCCAGGCAGCCGCCTCGGTCTTCGTCCCCCGGCGGGCCGCGTCGATCCCGATCCCCACGGCGCTGAGCGCCGCCAGGACCAGCGCCGCAAGGAGCATCAACCCCAGACTGACCCAGTTGACCGACGGCATCGCCGGCGTGAACTCCAGACTCGGATCCACGGAGTCTCCCTACAGCCGCCGTCGGGTCTTCTTGCCCCGACGGGGCGGCAGAGGATCCGGGTCCTTGGCATCTTTGCCGTCGGACTGTGGCGCGTCCGCGGTGTCCTGGTCCGGCTCGTCCTCGCCCTCGTGCAGGCGGCGTTTGATGGCCTCGAGCTCCTCGATGGCCGCGGTGCGGCGGGCCTCCCGGGCAGCCCTGCGCCGCTGGGCAGGGCTCGGCTCGTCCCCGTCGGCAGCTTCCTCGCCGTCCGACTCGTCCCGGAGTCGGTCGAGGGCGCTGCCCCGCGCCGCGTCTTCCCGGAGCGCCTCCTCGGCGCCCCCCACCTTGCCGAACAGCCACCGCTCGACCCCGTCGAGCAGCTCGTGGCCGGTCTTCTCCAGGGTCTTGCGCGCCGCGGCGACGGCGGCCTTTCGTTTGATCTCGTCGATCTTGTCGCCCACCTTGCTGGTCGTGTCGTCGGCCATGGTCACTCTCCAGGGCGCTCGCCGCGCCCACCGGCAGGATACGCGAGACCGCAGGTTGGTATTGCCCCTCGCTCAGTCCCCGATGCGAACGCAGATCTTGCCCATGTGGCCGCCCCGGGCCATCAGGTCGAAGCCGTCACGCACCTGATCGAGGGGGAACACCTCGTGGATCAGGGGCCGGATCCCCCGCTCCGCCACGAATCCGTTCAGCGCCTCGAAGCTGTCGCGGTGCCCCACCAGGATGCCCTGGAGCCGCAGGTAGCCCATCAGGATCGGGGTCACCATGACCGAGGTCTTGACCCCGGAGAGCACGCCGATGACACCGATCCGGCCCCCGATGGCCGTGGCGCGGATCGACTGCTCCAGGGTGCCCGCGCCTCCCACCTCGACCACGTGGTCCACTCCCCTGCCGCCGGTCAGCGCCCGCGCGGCCTTGCCCCACTCCGGGGTGGCCCGGTAGTTGATGATCTCGTCCGCTCCCAGCTCCCGCGCCCGCTCCAGCTTCTCGTCGCTGGACGAGGTCACGATCACCGTGGCGCCCGCCGCCTTGGCCAGCTGCAGCGCGAAGATCGACACCCCCCCGGTGCCCTGGACCAGCACCGTCTCGCCGGCTTTCAGCTCTCCCTCGGTGAACAATGCGGTCCAGGCGGTCACGGCCGCGCAGGGGAGCGCGGCGCACTCCAGGTCGTCGAGCACGGCCGGCGGATGGACGAATCCCTGCTCGGAGATCACCATCTGCTCCGCCAGGGTGCCGTCCCGCGGTCCCCCCAGGGTCGATCGCGCCTTGGCCCGATCCGGTGTGCCGGAGTGCCAGTCCTGGCAGAAGATGGGGCAGACCCGGTCGCCGACCGCTGCCCGCGTGACCCCTTCGCCCACCGCCTCGACCACCCCCACGCCGTCGGAACACGGCACCAGAGGCAGGGTCTGTCGGGGATCGTAGTGCCCCCGCGTCATCAGCAGATCCCGGTAGTTCAGTGAGGCCGCCAGCATGCGCAGCCGGACCTCGCCCGGCCCGGGTTCCCGTGGCTTCCGATCCACCATGGTCAGGTTGTCGAGGCCGAACGATCCGTCGATCACAACCGCGCGCATGGGTCCTCCCGATGGAGGCCGCATTGTAGCTGGCCGGGGCGGATCAGGGCGCGGGCGACAGGGCGCCGTAGGGCGCCTCGAAGGAGCAGTCGGGCTCGCCGGTGGAGAGCGCCGATCGCTGTTCCTGGCAGGCCGCCCGGAGTTCCGGGGGACCTTCACAGGATCCTTCACCGGCGCAGGTGATGGCCCGTGCCAGGGTCAGGCCGGCGGCCCGGGGACGGGCGGCCGCGGCCGAGGAACCGGCGAGCCGGCTCCGTTCCTCGGGTCCGGGGCTGGACATCAACCATCGGTCGAAGGCGTGGGCCTCGCAGTCGCCGCCCAGGCGGTCCAGGTGTGCTGCGCACAACCCGAGCTGGGCGACCACGTCGGGGTCGTGTCGGCAGTCCAGCACCTCGAGGGCGCAGTCCTCGTCCCCGGCGCAGGCGGTCAGGAGGGCGTCCCTCCCGGGTCCGGCGGGCTGCCCGCAGAAGCGCAGGACGAACAGCAGTCGGCAGGCGTTCTCCCACGCCGCGGCGTGGGGGCACAGCTGCTCCACCGCCGCGGCGTCCCCGAGTCGGTCCCCCCCGGTGCCCAGGCAGTAGGTGAACAGGTCTGGATTCTCACCGTACGGCGCGCACCCCTCCCAGACCTCCAGGGCGGTGCCGGTCATGCCGGTCGGCGGCGGTGGCGCGGCGGGGGAGCCCGAACAGCTCAGCGCCGCAAGTGCACCGCTTGCAATCGCCGCACGCAGTAGGTCCGCTGGGGACCGGTGAGCAGCTCGCACAGCTTGTGCCCCTCCGCTTGTGGGTACGCGCCCACGTGGGCCTCGATCCAGCCGCACACCGCGGCTCCCCTGACCACCGGGTCCTCGATCTGCAGGGCCAGGTCGTGGACCTGATCCGCGGCCGCGGCGTCCAGATCCCCGATGCGTTCGTGAAAGCAGGTGTCGCGGTCCAGCGGGTCGTCCAGACGCCCGCAGTCCGCCCGATCTCCGGAGCAAGCGGCCATCGCGAGGCCCAGGCAGACGAGGGCGCAGGCCAGGGCGGCCCGGGATTCCCTCACTCCTCGACCCAGATCACGATCCCGTTGGCGTCCAGCTGGACCCCCAGGGTGGGCAGATCCTCGGGGGTGCTGCCGTCCCAGATCACCACGTCGGTGGGGGGAGGGGTGTAGCTGCCGGTGTCCTGGGCGGTGAGGCCCTCGAGGTACTTACGGGCGATGACCGCCTCCGAGTCGACCTTGCCCGTGGCCCGGGCCTCCAGGGACCGCAGGGCGTGGATGGAGGAGGGATCGCCGATTCGGACCAGCAGGTGGATCAGCGAGATGACCCCCTCGTCGGGCAGGTTGTCGTCCCGCAACAGGACCTGGTGGATGGTGTCCACGGAGCTGGCATCGGCCAGCGCGATCAGCAGCTCCACCGCGTGGCCCCAGGCGATGGGGTGCCTCTCGGCCACCACCTCGGTGTGGATCAGCGGCAGCAGTCCCGGGTGGGCGTGGAACTTGAGCGACTTCAGCGCCTGGGCCCGCACGTCACCCTTGTCGTCGCCGCGGACCACCTCTTCGAGGGCCGGGGCGACCACCCCGCTGGGCAGGCCGGTGCGGCCCAGGCCCTTGCAGGCCTCGATCCTCAGCTTCTTGTCGCTGTCGTCCAGCAGCGAGATGTAGGCGTCGTGGATCAGGGGGTGGTCGAGGGTGTCGGCCGCCTCCAGCGCCTTCTTGCGGACCTTGGTCTTCAGCGTGCGATCGCTGGCGATCAGGATCGTGAGGTCGCCCGCCGAGCGAAGGTCCCGCTTCACCATGGCTTCGATGAGCCGGTTGGTGAAGGGCGGGTCGAGCTTGCGGTAGGTCCCCAGGACGCCGGGGATCGCGGCGTCGGCCATCGAGGGCTCCGCGTCCAGGAGCTTGTTCAGCGACTTCTTGCGGCTCCCGTCCTTGACGTCGTCGTTCTCGAGGATCGACACCAGCTTCTCGAGGGCCTCGGTGGTGCCGATCTCGGCGAGGGCGGAGACGGCGGTGTTGCACACCTCGGCGTCGGGGTCGCTGACGCAGGTGGTCGCCAGGGCCTCGATGGCGCCCGTACAGCCCTTCTCGCCCAGCGCCTCGGCGGCGTCGGCGCGATCGTCGTCGTCGTCGGCGCCGACCATGATCTCGACCAGCTCCTCGCAGGAGAGCTTGTCGAGCTTGCCCGCGCGGGCTCCCGTGGGGATCAGCAGGGCGATCAGGCCGGCGACTACCAGCGTCCTGTGCATGGGTCCGTCCGTTCGGTTGGGGTGTGGCCGGGGAGCCTACTCGTTCCCCTCACGCTGGGGAAGGCCGTTCTGGTACAGGGTCAGGTATCCGTTCCGGAGCTCCGAGCTGGCGGCGATCACGCTCTCGGCGTACTCCTCCTCGTTGTGGGACATCAGCCGGAAGTGGTGGATGTCGGCCCCCGACCGGACGTGGGCCCCGGCCGGGATCATGGTGTGGGAGGGGACCTCGGCTCGCATCACGATGGCCCCGATGCCGACCCAGACCTTCTCCGCCAGGTCCGAGTTGTAGATCGACGCCCGCAGGGCGATGAAGCACTCCTCGCCGATGGTGCAGGGCCCGTGGATGATGACCCCGTGGGCGATGTTCGAGCGGCTGCCGACGTACACCGACGATCCGGCGCGGGCGTGGATGATCACCCCGTCCTGGATGTAGGCGTCCTCCTCGACCACCACCGGCCGGACCTCCCCGTCCTCGGGGAGCTCGTCGGCGCGGATCACGGTCTGTGGTCCCACGTAGACCCCCGGCCCGATGTGCACGTTACCCATGATCTGGGCGCTGGGATCCACGAACGCGGACTCGTGGATCTGGGGCCAGTCACCGGCGGGGTTGGGTCGGATGCCGCTGATGGGCGTGCGGAACTCCATGGCTGCTCCCTCCGGGCGCTTCCCGCGCCCGCGTTCCTCCGCTTACGCGATTCCCGCCCCCCGGGCAAGCGGGGGGACGAGGGGTGGGGACGTCCTAGCTGGGCGGGTGGAAGATGAGTGGGTACTCGAAGTACATGCCGTCGGCGAGATCGTGGGCCGGGAACTCCACGTACGTCAGGCGGTCGTTGAGGCAGTCGATCATCTCGGGCTCGTAGAGCTCGTCGTCCACCAGGTCGATGCCCTTGACCACCCCGTCGCAGCCCACCTCGATGCCGAACACCACCGTGCCGGAGTGGTCGTCGCCGTCCACCGGCTGGCAGCTGGCGAGGTAGGAGTGGAAGGGCTGGAAGGCCGCCGAGATCTGGGCGCCGTCGAGGCCATCGCCCACGCGCGCCATGGCCATCTCCTCGCCGCCCAGGTCCACCTCCTCGGGGGTCAGGCAGCGCTTGGGGCGGGGGCGCTTCATGCGCACCGTGGATTTGAGGGCCGCGGCGCCCTCGCGGGCGGTGGGCGCCGGCTCCCGCACGGCGACGGCATCCGTGCGCTCGGTGATCCAGCGGACCGCCGGCGGCCCCGCCAGCAGACCCAGCGCCACCAGGGCAACCCCCCCCAGGGCGATGGCCACGACGACGGCGATCGCGGTCCTGCGCATGACACCTCCCGATGGCTCCAGGATAGCGCGACCCCGCGCCGCTGTTGAGGGTGTTGGGGTGGAGTGCGTCAGATCCCTTCGAGGCGGAAGTAGGTCTCGCCACAGCGGTAGGTCGCCGACGGAGTGGGTACGTGGCCCCGATCCAGGTCGTCGGGCACCGTCCACTTCCGGGTGCGCCGATCGAGAACCTCGACGTGTCCCCTCTGGAGAACCAGCCCGCCCACCCGGCGCGCGCGCAGACGAATCAGCGCTCCGCGGACCTTGCCGCTCACCGAGCCGTCGCCGTGGATCCCCAGGCGAGCGTCCCGGTAGAACCCGGCGGACGAACCGCGGCACTCCCGCAGCGGGGTGGCGGCCGCCCTGCGCAGACCCTTGACCGACCCGGCGACCAGGACCGACACCTCGGCCGGGAAGCGCGCGGGCCGGACGTAGCCGTAGACCACCCACGCGATGAAGAGCACGGCGGCCACGATGGCCAGCCACCACCAGTTGCAGATGACCCAGGGTCGGCTCTGAACCTCCCAGCGCAGGCTCACCTCGGCCACCTCGTCGGCGAACACCGGCGTCGCCGGGACGATGCGCAGCTTCGCGCCCTCGGGCGAGACATCACCGGCGCAGGCCGGCACCTGAAGGCAGAACCGCTCGGTGCTGGCCAGGGCGTAGCCGGTCAGGGGGAGGTCGAGGGGCCGGGCACCGCCCCGGTCCTCGCTGATCAGCCCCGGACGGGACGCACACCCCCGGTCGATCCCCGAGAGCTCCAGCCGGAAGAGGTGGTCCTCGAGACCGGTGGATCCGGACAGGTCCAGCTCCACGCAGTGGTCCGGGGCCAGGGTCGCGGTCCCGGCCCGGAGGGTACCGAAGTCCAGGATCTCCGGCGCGACCAGCTCGAGGGGGGTCTCGACGTGCAGTCGGTGCGGATCGGAGGTGCGCGACTCCCCGCCGGGGAGGTCCACGTGGACCGTCCAGTTCCGCTCCCCCTCGGACGGGTAGGTCGCCGCGATGGCGTAGCGGAGGGGCCCCACCGCGGTGAGGTCCCTGCGCTCGCCCTCGTCCTCCAGCCAGACCCGGGTGGTGGGATCGGCGAGGGCCGCGCGGAGTGCCGAGGCCAACGCCGGATCGTCGGGGAGGAGGATCTCCACCTCGCCGCTGCAGTCCCGGCTGGCGTAGCAGTGGTCAGGCAGCGCGCCGGTGTCGAAGCCCACGTCCCCCAGGGGAGGGGTGCACTCCTCCTCCTCGGAGCAGTCGGGATCGTCGCAGTCCACCAGGGAGTCCCGGTCGTTGTCCCGGCCGTCCCGGCAGTTCTCGACGCAGCCACCGGTCTCGTCCGACACGTCGAACGACAGCCGGTAGGTTCCCTTGCCCGGCGGACAGGCCCGGTGCTGGTACCCGTACCCCTCCACCAGGATGAAATAGGTCTCCCCGGTGCGGCAGTCGAAGGTCACGGCGTCCCGGACGTTGGATCCGGCCACGGACTCGCCCTTGCAGTCGCGCACCGTGTCGCAGGTGTCTCCGAGCACGTAGATGTCCAGATCGCACTGGAGCTGGTCGATCAGCAGCTTCACCCGCCCGTTCTTCTGGCAGACGAAGGTGTAGACGTGCTCACCGCCGGCCTGGGGCAGGTGGCGCGGACAGATGTACGGACCCGTGAGCCGGTTGGGGGTGGACCGGGTGATCTCGTCGCGGATCTCCGACGAGCAGGTGAGCTCCCCACGGACGTCCAGGGCGGCACAGCGCCCGCCCGCGGCGGATGCGTCGCCGACGGCTCCGAGGGCCAGCAGCAGGACGAGGGCCGTCGCGACCCGACGCCGTGTGCCCCGCGGGGATTCGCAGGGGACGATCCCCCGGCCCGCCGTCATGCCCCCCCATTCCCGGCGAGCAGGTCGTCGACGTAGGTCTCGTAGACCTCGCGTCCCCAGGCGGAGTCGAAGGTGAGGATCTGAACGCCCGCACCGCGCCCGGGCGTGGCGTTGCGGTGCCCGCCGTGGATCCATCGCACCTCGGCCATCAACCCGACCATGTACACGGACGGGGGCGAGGGGATCGGGAACTCCACGCGGACGGTGGCCCCGGGGAGGGGGAGGGGATCCTCGTCCTGGATCGCCAGGAACATGCCGTGGCGGCTGAAGTCCTGGACGAGGCCGCTGCGGTGGCGTCCCGACGTCAGGTAGGCCACGGGGGACGCGCTGATGATCCGTGGCTCCCGCTGCTGCATCTTGCGCAGCGTGGGGGTCGCGGGGGTCGGAGCCCAGGGCGCGGTCGCCGAGGACCGCCGGGGCAGGGAAGGCCGGTAGGCGGCGGGCAGTCCCTGCGCGGTCGGGACGTCCGGCGCCAGCGGCGCCGCGGGTTCGAGATCGACGGCACCCCGGGCGATCCTGCGAGCCTGCTCCATGGAGAGGTGGGGCGGTCTCTCGGGCGTACCCAGGTCCGGGGGGACCTCCTCTGCGCTGTCCTCCATCGAGAGGCTGACGCCCTCCACGGTCCACGAGTCCCGGTCGACGCCCTCGGTGGCCCCGGGGGCCGCGGAGAAGCTGGTCAGGGCGCTGCGGTCCATGAACTCGAGCAACTGGACATCGGCCAGGCGCTTCCACTCCCGGGCGTCCGACGAGGCCTCGATCCGCTGGATGCGGACCCGGATCCATACCCGCGCGCCGTCCGTGGGGCGGTCCATCTCGAGCACGGCGAGGGTCCCCACGTCCAGGGGGGTCGCCATGGAGAGCTGGGCCGCGTCTCCGCCGAGCCTCGTGATGGAGACCCTGCAGATCCTGTCGCCTACGGTGAGGCGTCCCGGCAGCGAGCAGGGCATGGTCTGCGCGAGCTTCGAAGGCTGCATGGGGGGATCCCCGCGGACCACGTTCCCGGTCGTGTCCGCCGGACAAGCATACATGTGGCGGGTGTCGGACGGAAACGGCGGGCGCTTCAGATCAGCGGGCGGAGTCGTCGTCGCCCGTGGAGTCGTCGTCGTCGTCGTCCTGGACCGTGTCGTCGTCACCGGCGCTGTCGTCGTCGTCCAGGGGTTCGTCGCCGAGCTCGATGTCGTAGGTCAAGGGGATCTGGCCCGGCTCGATGGTGATCGCCACCGGTTCGTAGGTCCCGTTGGCGTCGCCGTCCACGTCCCGGACGGTGAGCAGGAAGCCCTCGTCGTTGGCCCGCCCGCTCAGGTCGCCGCTGCCCCAGATCTCGTAGTAGCCGCCCCCCTCGGACGTGGCGCAGGCGGCGTTGTCGTAGGCCACGTCTCCGGTCAGCGTCGCGCAGACCTCCAGGCCCTGGACCCCCTGGCCCTGGTCGGTGACCGCGCCGTCCACCATCGGATCTTCGTAGTCGCCCATGAACACGCCGTAACACGCGGCGATCACCGCGCTCGTCCCGGCGGAGAGGACGCCCAGCAGCGCTCGTTTGGCCCACATCGTCACGTTCATGGGATCTGCCCCCTTTCCGGGTCGATTCTCTCCCAATTCAAGGTCCATGCCAACCGAAAGGGCGGTCGAGGCCCTCGGGAGCTCACGGTTGCACCCACGCCCCCTCGGACCAGACCTGGCTCACCGAGTAGTCCTCGTCGTCGTTCGGCGAGACCTTGCGGGAGATGCTGTGGCCGTCGAGGGTCCACTTCTCGTCCCACAGGTCGTCGCGGTCCAGGTCGATCTTGGCCCGGTTGAGGGTCGGGTGGCCCTCGTCCTGGTAGAGATTGACCTTGAACGTCTGGCCCTTGCTCACGTCCTTGAGCTTCTTCGCGCCCAGGTCGGTTCCGACGCGGGAGGAGATGGTCCGGTCCGCGGGGCGCTCGGCGGGGAGCGCCTCCATCGAGTCGGCCGCCGGAGGCGCGGGTGTGCCGGGGGCTATCTCGACGCCGGGCTCGGCGGCGCGGGCGGTGATCGGCTCGCGGTCCACGTGGACCGGCTCGGCCCCCCGCGGAGCCGGAGCGAGGAGCGCCGCGATCACTCCGAGCCCGCCCAGGGCCACGAAAGCGACGGATCCCAGACCGGCCACGATGACCGCCACGATGAGGAAGTTCTTGAGCTTCACACGCCCGGCGAGCATGGCGTCTCCCCTCGATCCCCGGCGACCATCCCCCGGCGTCGGGGGACGGAGCAGTTGCAGTACTCGTATGCGCAGGAACGGGCCTCGCTGTAAAGCTGCAGGTCACCGTCCGCCAGGTTCCCCAGGGCCTCTTGCCGAAAGCGCCGGGCCGGGTAGCAGCGGAAGGCCGCACCCCGGTGATCGACGATGAGGTATCGGCTGCCTGCCCAGCAGGACCGGCCGCGGAAATTCGGCGCGATGTCCCGCGGTTCGCCGTCGGACAGGCCCTGGATCAGCGCGACCTCGTCCTCGCGGTAGTCGACGACGTCCCTGTCCTGTTTCTCCGGCTGGACCTCGAATCGAAGGCCCCGCCGTTCAGCGGCGCGCTTCAGACCTGCGAGGCGTCCCAGGTTGGCCCGCGTGGCCACGCAGCTCACGCTGGTGCGCCCCCGGTGCAGTCCCTGGAACCAGCCCAGCTTGTCCAGGAAGGGGCCGGGCTCGTCGTACTCCAGGTGGAGCGAGGCGCTGACCAGTCCGGGCCGTTCGGCGGTCGATCGGGCGAAGCGCTCCAGGACGGGGCGCGAGGCGGAGAAGTTGGTCACCACGCTGACTCGCAACCCTCCGCCGGCCAGCGCCTCCACCGCGTCCAGGAACCCGGGGTGTCGGAACGGCTCCCCTCCGGAGAGCTTCACCTCCCAGTCACCGGGCAGCCGCACCAGCCCGGCCACGAAGCGGGGCAGGTCGCGGGCCCACTGCCCCCGGTCCTCAACGAAGCGCTGGGTGCAGTAGCTGCACCGGTAGTTGCAGGTGGTGTTCATGTTCCACGACACCACCCCCTCGATGGGGTACGGCGGGGACCTCACCGGGCCGCCGCCGCGTCCACACCCTCGATCATCCCGCGGTTGGCGGGCACGGTGCAGGGACAGATGGTGAAGGGGCAGGGGCGGGGGGCCCCGCGCCGGCGGACGCTCGCCCCGGCCGCGCTGCCCAGCCGACCGCGACCGTGCCGGCGGGCGGTCCGGCAGGACCAGGCCACGCCTTCGGGGTCGAGGACCAGGTAGTCGACTCCGGCCCAGCAGGTCCGTCCCCGGTACGACGGCGCGGTGTTGGCGTCCCGGGGCCGGACGTCGTCGCCGAGCAGCGTCCTCAGATCGTCCTCGTCCGGGTAGCTCGCGACCCCGCCGTCCCGCTTGTACAGCTGGGGAAACCAGCGCAGGCCCCGCTCCTCGAAGACCGCTCGGGATCGGGCCGCGTCGGCGACCCGTCCCGGCAGCACCACCTGATTGACCACCAGGCGGGCGTCGGCCTCGAGCAGGTTCTCGAACCAGGCGGCCTTGCGCGCGAACTCGAGGGCGTCCGTGAACTCGGGATGGAAGGAGGTCGAGAACACCGACAACCGCCCGCGGGTGGCAGCGGCGAAGCGAAACAGCGCCCGGGGGTCGGCGGAGAAGTTGGTCAGAACGCTCACCCGGTGCCGGGTCTCGCCCATCAGCGTGGGCACGACCGTCCCGGTGAAGGCGGGGTGGGCGAAGGGTTCGCCGCCGCTGATCTTGACCTCCCACTCCCCCGGGAGACCGGCGAGGAAGGCCAGAGCCGCCCGGGCAACGGAAGGGTCCACCGTGCCGCGGCGGTTCCTGCGGGACTGGATGCAGTAGGAGCAGTCGTAGTTGCAGCCACCGGCCAGGTTCCACTCCACGGTGGGGATCCTCACGCCACGTCCCCCAGCCCCGCCGCCCGCCGCCACGCGGCCTCGCCGGCGTGAGCGCGAAAACGGCGCGACCACTTCAGGTTCTGCTCGAGCTTCCCGCAGCGCTCGCATCCGGCGGGGAAGTCGCCCCCGCGGACCCGGTCGCGCATGGCCTGCCAGACGGATCCGCTCCACAGCTCGTCGAAGGGCGCCTCGTCGAGGTGCCCCACTTGCAGGGCGTCGTTGCAGCAGTACAGGACCCGGCCGTCGGCGGCGACCCGGGCGTAGAGGTAGCCCATGAAGCACCCGATGCTCGCCATCGGGGCGGTGGCGGCGCCCCCCGTGCGCACCTGGCGTTCGAACAGGTCCAGGTTGGTGGCCACGCCCCCGCGCCCGGCGGCCTCCCGCCCGCGGGGGATGCCCTCGTCGAGCAGCCAGTCGCGCTGTTCCCCGGTGATCCGACAGGCCTCGGTCCCCCGGGACAGGCTGGCCAGCTTGAGGTTCACCCGGTCGGCGCGAAAGAGGCCTCCGAACCGGATCATCTCCGGAAGCTCCGACGCGTTGTGGCGTGTGATCACGTGGACGTGCCGCACCCGCGTCCCCGCGCGGGCCAGGCGGCGCAGGTGGCCGCAGACCCGGAAGAAGTCGTCCTCGGTGGTGCCCGGGTGGAACGCCGAGTAGGTGTCCGGTGAGACGCCGTGCAATCCCGCGAGTACGCCGTCGACGCCGTCCGCCGCCAGCCGCTCCACGTCCCCCGCCAGCAGGTTGCTCAGCAGGGTCAGCTGCCAGCCGTGGGGGCGAACCTGCGCCAGCATCTCGTGGATCCGGGGGTGGGTCATGGGCTCCCCCATGCCCGAGACCACCAGCTGCCGAACGGATCCGAGGGACGCGAGCTGCTCGGTCAGGTCCCCGAATCGTTCGAGGGACATCCGGCGTCGTTTCCAGGACGTGGGCCGGGGTTCGGCCAGCAGCGGAGAGTGGTCCCAGCAGCTCACGCAGGCCAGGTTGCACGCGTTGGTGACGTCCACGTGAACGTCCCGGGGGCCGGTCGATGGTTCGCCCCGGGCGATGCCCTCCAGCAGGGGCCCGCGGCTCACGGTTCCCCCATCCCCCGCCCCTCCGGATCTCGCAGCAAGCGCAGGGTCTCCGCCACGCTTCGCGTGCCGCTCCCCTCCAGTCGAGCGAAGTCGCGGACTGCGTCGAACAGGTTCTCCTGATCCGCGAGCCAGCCGGCCATCTCCTCGGCGAAGGCCTCGAGGCCCAGCTGGCGCTGGACGGGCACGGCCCGCAGCAGCGACACCGCCCCCATCCAGTCGTCGAACGGAGCCCAGCTTCGCATCAGGATCTCCGTGCCGGCGAGCAGGGCCGTCCCCCGGGACGCGGGGAACTTGGCGTGCAACGACCCCAGCAGCTTGACCGCCAGGCCGGTGGGCGCACGGGTTGCCCGGCAGAGGTCGAAGAACCCCGCCGCCCGCCCCCCCGCGTCGCCGTCGGTGTTGGCCAGCTGCGACGGATCGCCGTCCAGGTCCTCGAGGGTCGCCAGCAGGGATCGGCGCCCCGAAGGGCGGAGCGGCCCGGGGCCGCCCAGGAGGCGGATCACCTCCATGCCCTCGGCGGGGGTCCACCCGCCCCGGCTCAGCTGGGCCAGCACGCCGGGCGTGAGGATCCGGGAGGCGTGCTCCACGTCCTCGGGCGGAAGCAGCAGGGACAGGACCGCCGCGGCGGCCCGCCGGGCGCCGTTGTCCGGGACCAGGCTCCGGGCGGCGTCCGGATCCCCGGGATCGAGCAGCAGCTCGGGCACCTGCTCGAGTCCCCGCGCCACCCGTCCGGCGCCGGCATGCTCGGCCCGGGCCACCCGCGCCGCCTGGTCGTCGGCGATTCGCGGCTGGGGCAGAAAGACCGTCGGGACGCCGGCGAACATCAGCTCGTGGAAGGCGTTGTACCCGCCGGCCGACACCGCCGCGTCCAGTCCGGGGAACAGCTCCATGGGGGTGTAGCGGTCCAGCCAGGTGAACCCGTCGCCGCGGATCTCCTCGCCCGTGTAGAGGGGACCTGCGCCCACCACCACGTGCCAGCCCGCGTGGCGCAGTAGCTGCGCGGCCTTCGGCAACAGCTCGGGCACCGCGGGATCGCCGCCCCCGCCCAGGGACAGGTACACCGCCCGGTCCCCGTCGGCCACGCCCAGGGCGCGTCGGGCCGCCTCCCGGTCCAGCAGCTCCTCCCGCTCCCGCAGCAGGATCGGCCCCACGTCCCGCTCGTCGGGGTGGAGGATCCGGTCGTAGAGGGGCAGGAGGGCCTGGTAGGCCTCCTCCGATGCGAAGTCGTCCCTGACCCGGCGAGCCACCAGGATCCGCCGCCGCGCCATCTCCAGAGCGGTGACCAGCTCGCCGAAGCTCCCGCCGGGGAAGGTGTCCACCAGCAGGCCGTCCGGCCGCAGGGTTGCGATGGCGTTCATCACCCAGGTGCGGGCGACGGCCAGGTAGCGATGGGGGTCCGTGCCGGCGTCGCGCATCATCGACTTCGAGGGCATCTTCAGGGCCGGGATGCCCTCCCGGCGCGCGAGGGTGTCGGCCTCCGACGAGGTCAGGATCCAGCACTCGATCCGGGCGTCCACCACCTCGCCCAGGCGTCGCGCCCAGCGGAGGATCGCGAGTTGCCGCACCAGGTGGCCCATGCCACGGCCGTTGATGGCGTACCCCACCAGGGTCCGTCGCGTCACGACAGGTCCCCCAGCTCGTCCAGCTCGCGGGTGCCCGCGGCGGCCACCGCCTGTGCGGTCATGGACTGGGTCTCCAGCGCGTCCTGCCCGGGGGTGGCCTCGGGGTGCCTGTCGTACCACTCCCTCAGCTCGGGGGTGAGCCGTGGGGGACGCTTGCCGTCGCTGAACAGCCACCACCACAACGCCGGATCGTCGGTCAGGTCGAAGCGGTGGTAGTCCTCGAACGACAGGACCCGGGTGCAGGATCGCTCCAGCTTCTCCCGCCGCTGATGCAGCTTGCCGATCTTGGTGTCGAACTTGCGGTCGATCTCCCGCTCGGGGATCCGGGCCCAGTACCGCTTGTTGCGCTGGTACTTGGCGACCTTGCGCGCGTACTTGCGGCGCCTCTCCGCGAGGCCGGTCATGGTCGTCTCCAGCCCTCGCTGGATCGCGTCCACCAGGAAGTCCCGCTTGGCCTGAAGGCCCGCGAGCTTCCGCAGACCCATGACGACCCCCCGGTCCCGCTCGCACCAGTCGGCGAGCAGCGCGGGATCGGCCAGCTCCAGGTGCTCGGCGAGAACCTTGTGGCATTCCCGCAGGTAGATCCCATCCAGGTCCTGCAGCCGCGCCACGGCATGGTCGTGGGACTGCACGGTCTGATGGACGGCGTGGATCTTCATCTCGACCCGCGCGACCTCCTTGCGCCACCGGGTCCGACCCTTGACGACCTTGCGGTACGCCGGCAGCACGTCGTCGCCGAAGTCCTCCATCTGCAGCGCCTCGCAGATGGCGTCCCCCCGGGCCCAGTGTTTCCAGTACGACGCCTCCCACCAGCGTTCGGAGAACTCCGGGGTGTCGTAGCCCACGTCCACGAGCACCAGGAAGTCCTCCAGGTCCTCGAAGCGGGCGGCGTCCCTCTCCCAGGGATCCAGCATCTCCCGGGCCTCGGCGAGCTCCCGGGTCAGCTCCCCCTCCTTGCCGACCAGGTACGTCCGCCGCTGGTAACGCTCCGCGCCCCGGATCTGCTCGATGTCGTGCTCCAGGCGGCGCTTCTCCTTGGCCTTGGCCTCGAGGGGATCGCGCCTCGAGAAGCCCCGGAATCCGGTCTTCTTCTCCGCGTCGACCAGGGCGTCGGCGTCCAGCCGCGGGAGGTAGATCGCGGCCAGGGCGACCCGCTCCTGCGCCAGCAGATCCGAGACCCGGTCCAGGTCCCGCTTCAGCGAGGCCCTCAACGAGCCGTAGCGTTCCAGCAGGGCGCCCGCTTCGCCGGCCAGGCGCTGGTAGTGTGCGGCGACCTCGTGTCCCAGCATGGACCCTCCCACGCGCCGCGGCGGCGCGACAGCGAAGCTTCGCACAGATCGGGTGGGGCGGGGATCCGCGGGCCGCGGGAGGATTCAGGAACCGAGCAGGGCGCCGCACCAGGTCAGGGGGTGGTCGACCGACGGGAACTGGAACGACGTGTACAGGTCCAGGTCCGGCTGGAGGCGGGTGCCGTCCTCCTCGCAGTCCGGCACGCCCGGCTCGCCGGAGAGAGGATCGTCGGCCCAGACGATGATCAGCACACTGTCGCGCTGTTCCGGAGTGAAGGAGAGCAGCTCGATCTCGTGGCTCCCCGATTCGTCGATCTCGGCCAGGGTGATCCCGGTGTCGTCGTCCACCATCCAGGACTCGTACACCGACAGATGGCCCTCTTGCACGTCGTGGGCGAGGACCACGGCATGGTTGGCAGGGGCGTCGAGGGTGATCGACACCCGGTCGAGCCAGTACTCGTCCTCGATGCAGCCCGTCAGACCGAGCAGGATCAGGACCGTGAGCAAGGCGGTCACCCGGGGGAGGTGTCGTTGGCGCGTCATGGGCATGCCTCCTATCTCCCCGCCACGCTGCGGGCGGGCCTCGAGTCCAGGAACCAGGTGAACATCCCGCGCAGCATCGCGCCGACCTCCGCGCCGTCCCCCGAGATGGCCACTCCGCCGCCGAAGTCCCAGCTCACGTGGCCGATGCCCTCGGGGGCGTCCGCCTCGAAGGCCAGCGCCACCAGCACCTGGTGGCCCCGGATGCCCAACCGGCCGGAGACCTCCTCACCGCCGTCCGGCAGGTGGCCGATCTCGCGAATGAACGCCGGCTGGACCTCGTATCGCAGGCGCGGGCCCATCCCGACCCGGGTGCTGACCGAGCCGAGCAGAGAGGCCTCGACGCGCAGGATGGGGTACTTGACGGCAGTCTCGCCATCGAACACGAAGCGTCCCTGGGCCAGGGCACCGCTCTTGCCGTAGCCCACCAGGAGGTCCAGGTCCAGGTGCAGCTGGCGTTCGAGGACCGGGTGCATGCGGACGCCGCCCAGCAGGTTCCAGTTCGCGGCCTCGCTCAGCACGGCGACCACGTGTCCGTCGGCGACGATCGCGAGCCGCGGGTCCACGCGGATTCCCAGGCGGAGCCCCAGCGCGGGCCCGCTGTCGCCGAAGGCCACCCCTTCGCCGCCGATCTTGATGCCGAACACCGGCGTCGGCGGTGGCGAGCGTGGCCACCAGCAGCGCGGTCGCGAGGCGCCATCCCCGTCGTGGGTGTGAGAGTGCGTGGTGTGGTCGCTGTGGCACGTTCCCCTCCTTCGCGGTTCGCCGCCACCCCTGCCCCGGGGCGCGGTCTCGCACCGCTGCAAGGGTCATACCACGCTCGGGGGTCTCCCGGGCCCGGACCTGGATCGAGACGAGGGCGTCGCGGGGCGTCAGGGATCGCCGGGGTGCAGGATCTTGTAGTGGCACCAGTGCGGGCGCTCGTTCTCCCGGTCCCACAGGTGGAGCGAGTTCCCCCGGCATACCGGCCATTGCTTGCAGTCCGCGCACTCCCCCGTACGGGTCCAGCTGCGGTCCCGGAACAGCCCGTAGCGTTCCTGCCAGACGTCGACGAAGTCGTCGCCCTCGGCCACGTTGCCCTGGTGCATCCACGGGGCCAGGTTGGGGCAGGCGGCGATGGCCCCGTCCGCCATCAGGCCCGCGATGTTGATCCCGGCGCGGCAGAAGTAGGGGGCGTCCCGGACCTTGCCCTCCCAGTCCCAGCCGAGCCATCCCTCCTCGCTCAGGTTCACCACCACGCCCTCGCCCTGGCCCAGGGCCCGCAGCCGGGCCATCTCGGCCACGAAGTGGCGGATGCCGTCCTCGTCCAGCAGCACCTCGGCGTTGTCCGTCGCCCGTCCGGCCGGGAACACGTTGAAGACGCGCCAGTGGGTCGCCCCCAGGTCCCGCACGATCCCGTAGGTGGTCTCCAGCTTCTCGAGGGTCCGGGGCACGACGCAGGTGATGGCCTCCACCACCGGCACCTCGGCAGCGCGGAGCTCGCGGATCGCGGTGGAGGCGCGGCGGAAGGAGCCCTTCCGGGCCCGGAGCCAGTCGTGGTCCTCCTCGGGCCCGTCGAGGGAGACCACGATGGCCTCCAGTCCGACCTCCGCCAGCTGTCGGGCGCGGCGGCGGTCCAGGGCCCACCCGTTGGTGACGATGCCCAGGCGGAACCCGAGCTCGCCGGCCGTGGCCAGGACCTCGGGGAGGTCCCGGCGGACCAGGGGTTCGCCCCCGGTGACCACGAGCATGATCTTCGAGGCGTCCCACGTCTCGGCGATGCGGTGGAAGACCCCCTCGACGGTCTCCCGCGGGAGGCCTCTCTGGTCGTCGTCCCGCCCGCAGTCCGATCCGCAGTGACGGCAGGTCAGGTTGCAGCGCCGGGTGCTCTCCCAGAACAGGTACCGCAGCTCGTGCAGGTCCGCCTCGAGGTTCTGGATCCACTTGGATCGGTGGTGGCTGAACAGGGCGTGGAGGGCCTTGCGCATCGCGGGATCGTACCTCGTGCCGCGGGCGCGGGCCTAGCCGTGACCCTTGAGCCCCCGGAGCTGGAGGACGAGCGCCCGCTCCAGGTCGGTCTCGAAGTCGACGCAGGCCCACTGCAGCTCGGGGCGCGCCAGGGCCTCCTGGACCGCGGGCGGAGGATGGGCTGCGGGCCACATGCCCACCACCAGGAACTGGGCGGTGAACAGGAACTGGCGGGTGCCCTCCATGTCCAGGGACGGCATGGCCACCTGGACCGAGTTGGCCAGGCGCAAGAGCACCTCCATGCTCCGGGTCTTGAAGTCCACGACAGCGTCCACCGAGACGTTGCGCTCCAGCACGCTCGCCAGCGCGGATGCCAGGGAGCACAGCCGGGGCCGGGCGGAGTACAGCTTCACGAGCGCGCGGACCAGGGCCTCCTCGTCGTCCGAACCCGCCAGGGGCGCGAGGGCGTGCTCCACGGCGCCCACCCACTCCCGGTAGTCCTCCAGCACCAGGTGCAGGAAGATGGCCTCCCGGCTCTCGAAGTATCGATAGAGGTTGGCCTTGGACAGCCCGGCCTGCCGCGCGATGGCGTTGAGGCCCGCGCCATCGAGTCCGTCCCGTTCGAAGAGCGCCGCCGCGGCCGCGAGGATCTCGGCGCGGCGCTGCTCCTTCTGCTCCGGGCTCCTCGCGCGTTGCCAGCCCATGGAGCCTCCTCTCGGTCAAACCAGTGGTCATCAATATGGTTCGTGTTCCGGAAGTTGTCAACACGACAGAGGGGATTCGTCCCCCGATCGATGTGGATGCATAGGACGATTTTGAAGAAAGGCGCTTGACAAGTGACCATCGGGAATTTATTCAGATGACCATTGGTTACTTACACACCGCCGAGGCTCCGGGGCCCGGCAGCGGAGGACGAGATGAGCAATCCCCGATGGACGAGCGAGGAGCTGGGTGATCTCACCGGTCGCGTGGTGATCGTGACCGGCGCCAACAGCGGGATCGGACTCGAGGCCGCCCAGGAGCTGGCGCGGCACGGCGCCCAGACCATCCTGGCCGTGCGCGACCCCGTTCGGGGCGAGGAGGCGGCGGCCGCGATCCGGTCCGCGGCCCCCGAGGCCGCGGTGCGCGTGATGGCCCTGGACCTGGCGGACCTCACCTCGGTGCGAGCGTTCGCGGACGCCTTCCTCGCGGATCACGATCGACTGGACCTGCTGGTGAACAACGCCGGCGTGATGATGCCTCCCAAGTCGACGACCGCAGACGGGTTCGAGCTGCAGTTCGGCACCAACCACCTGGGCCACTTCGCCCTGACCGGGCTCCTCCTGGAGCGGCTGATGGCCACCTCCGGATCGCGGGTGGTGACCGTGGCCAGCCAGGCCCACCGCTCGGGCACCATCGACTTCGACGACCTGCAGTGGGAGGGCCGGCCCTATCGGAAGATGGCCTCGTATGGCCAGAGCAAGCTCGCCAACCTGCTGTTCACCTTCGAGCTGCAGCGCCGCCTGGACCGGGCCGGCGCCG
>CAZITQ010000031.1:51511-54735 GCA_964542165.1 uncultured Rickettsiales bacterium | reverse complement strand
CCCCCCCCCCCCCCCCCCCCCCCCCCCCCCCCCCCCCCCCCCCCCCCCGGGCTCGGCGGCGCACGGCCGCACTCCGGCTTGCCCAGAAAGGGGGCTTTGTGGGCGAATTCGTGGATGCGGGAACGGGTGAAGAGCTCAGCCGCCGTCGTCGATGCCCAGGACGGGCGGGTAGATGGACAGCGGCAGGTAGTCGATGACGCCGTTGGCCTCGTGGAAGGTGTTGTCGTAGTAGGTCACGTCGTTGACCGTGAACGAGATCCAGCCGTTGGCCGTGGCATGGAACTCCATGGACGTGCCCAGGACGTCGCAGGTGACCTCGCCGGTCTGCTCGTTCTCGAAGCGGTAGACCACCGCGCCCCAGGGGGCGGCGGGGCAGGGCAACGAGGCCGGATCGGCGACGGTCAACGGCGGCGGGCACTCGATGGTCACCGGCTCGGCGCCCGAGACGTCCACGCAGACCCCCGCGGGGTTGATCCAGGCGGTCGTCTCGTAGTCCCCGGTGTCCGCCACCGTGTAGCGGTTGGTCTCCGAGGTCTCGATCAGGACCTGGTCTTCGATACACATGTGCCGCCGCACCTGCCAACCATCCTGCACGGTCAGGGTCTGGTGCAGCTCGTAGGTCAGGGGGTTGTGGCAGTCCCCGGCCGTGGCCCGCTTGCCACCCGCTGCGATCCAGTCCACGTAGGCCTTGAGGCCCAGCTCACCCTCCGCGTACGACTTGCACTTGGCCAGGTTCTCCGTCAGGAAGGGCTCGATGGCCACCGGCTTGCCCAGGAAATCGGTCTCCCAGTCGTCGATCTTGCGCTCGTCGACCACGAACTGCTCGTTGATCTCCCCCTTCATCAGCGCGAGCATCGCGTCCATGGCGTTCTGGCGCATCATCCGCTTCTTGGGTTCGTTGGTCTCGGACGCGAAGTCCGGGGGCTGATAACACCTCACCCCGTGGTAGTCGAACCAGGCCCCCGGCTCAGGGGGCGGGGGCTCATCCGACTTCTTCTTCTTCTTCTTGGCCATCGCAGCCGGCGCGATCAGCGCCAGGACGACGATCGTCGCCACCGTGGTCAGAGTCCGGCGAGACATGGGATTCCTTCCTCCCCTCGACAGCGCGAGTCGCGCACGCGGCGGTTGCGCGCACGCGTCCACACCAGTGGGCGCATGTTATCGACGCCCGAAAACGGGTGTCAATTCAACCAAATGGCGGGCGGCGGCGGGATCCGGAGCCCCGGCTCCTAGAAGTACAGCTTCTCGAGCATGCTCCCGATGTACCCCTGGAGCATGAACGCGATCACCAGGGCGTAGATCACCAGGGACTCGATGAGAGCCAGGCCGATGATCAGCGGGGTGAAGATCTTGCCCGAGGCGGACGGGTTGCGGGCGATGCCCTCGAGGGCGGCGGACGCCGCGCGCCCCTGGCCCATGCCACCGCCGAAGGCCGCCAGGCCGATGGCCACGCCAGCAGCGATCGCGATCAGGCCCATGGCCTTGGCCAGCCCTCCCTCGTCTCCGTCGGCCGCGAAGGCGACGTAGGGCAGCAAGGTCACGGCGAGGGCCGTCAGCACGGTGAGACTGCGAGACAGCGAACGGGTCATCTTCTTCCTCCAGCCGGGACCGATGGTGGCCCGGCCCGTCTCCCTGGCGCGATCAGTGCTCCTCGTGCTTGATCGCCAGGCTGATGTAGATAATCGAAAGCAGGCTGAACACGAACGCCTGCACAGTGCACACGAAGGTCCCCAGTCCCAGGAAGATCACCGGGACACCGAAGGCCAGCGCCGGAGAGGTCTGGGCCGGGAGTTCGTGCATGAAGATCGACAGGACCGTGTGGTCCCCGAACATGTTTCCGTAGAGCCGGACGCTGAGGCTGATCGGCCGGGCGATGTGGCCGACGACCTCGATCACGAACATCAGCGGGGCCAGCCACAGGACCGGTCCCATGAAGTGCTTGATGTAGCCCACGCCGTTCCGCATGAGGCCCGAGATGTTGTAGACCAGGAACACCGCCAAGGCCATGCCGATGTTGGTGTTGATGTTCCCGGTCGCGGGCACGAACCCCGGCACCAGCCCCAGCAGGTTGCAGAACAGGATGTAGACGAAGATCGTGATGATCAGCGGGAAGAACCGCGCCGCGTCCTTGCCCAGCTCCTGCTTGCACAATCCGTAGATGAACTCGGTGAGCAGCTCGAAGAAGTTGCGGGGCTGCAGGCCGGTCTCCGGCACCAGGGCCGAGCGGTCCTCGGTGGCGTCCAGGCGCTTCATCAGCGCGGCCCGAGCGATCACCGCAGCGATCAGCAACAGGGTGACCACCAGGCAGGAATGGGCGAAGGGGACCAGGTCGAGGCCGTCTGCCCGGTGTCCGATCCCGGGCACCAGGCCCAACCAGCTGAAATCGCTCGCCAGGATCACGTACATCGAGTCACCACCTACCCCCGGACCAGGCCCAGGGTTGCTGCGACCAGGATCCCGACGACGACGACCGACAGTCCCACCAGCAAGCCCGCCGGATCCACGTCGACGATCCAGAGCGCCACCATCAGCCCAGCTCCGGTGCCGGCCCACCGCAAAGCGGTGATCACGGCGCCGAGCTGCGGCTTCGGTGGGGCCAACCCCAGCGTGCGCGCGGTCACCCGCGCCATGAGCTGGAAATTGACCAGCACCAGGGCTCCGCCGATGGCCGTTCCCGCGGCGAAGTCCAGGCCGCCCAGCGCGAATCCCACCCCGGTTGCCACCACCCACAGGGCGGTCGCCGCGATGACGATGCCGCGGGCCCCAGCCTGGTGTTCGGGCTCCACGTCTTTCCCATCGTGCACCGGCGGTCTCGCGGGGCGAGGTTCGCCATAATCGCGCGCGCCTTCCTAGCATGGCGCGCGCGCGAACTCAAGCGCGCAAGGGGTGGAATCGAAGCGCCGACGGACGGCTCGTTCAGCGGGCGGGCGGGTCCCGGACCCAGCGAGATCGCTCCAGGTCCTCGAGGCGCTGGAGCACCATCTCCGGATTCGGGTGCTGGGGCTGGGCCTTGCGGTACAGCCGCTCCGCAGCGTCCAGGTCGCCCGAGGACTCCAGACAGCCAGCCTCCCCCACCATGGCCTCGGCGGCCTGCGGGGTGGTCGGGTGCCTCTGCTGCACCCTCCGGTAGGCCCGGGACCCCAGCTAGCAGTACCCCCCCCCCACGGGGGGCCCGGCCACCCCCCAAGCCCCCCCCCCCGCCCCCCCCCCCCCCCCGGGGCCCC
>CAZITQ010000031.1:0-51501 GCA_964542165.1 uncultured Rickettsiales bacterium | reverse complement strand
GGGGGGGGCGCCCCCGGGGGGGGGGGGGGGGCGGCTGGTGGGCGGCCCGGGCCCACGTCGTGGGTCCGGGCCACGCCGATGGCCGCCTCGGCGGCCAGGCGACCCTCCGGGTGGCGCTCGATCTGCTCGTTCCATTCCAGCCGGGCCTGGGGGGCGTCCCCGAGCTCCAGGTAGAGCCGTCCGACGCGGTGGCGCACCTCCTCGTCGGCCGGATCGTCCGGATGCTGCTCCAGGAACGACCGCAGGAGCTCGATGGCGCCCCAGGGATCGTCGCGAACCTCGTCCTGCTCGGCCATCAACCGCAGACAGGAGCCCGAGGGCGGGCTGCCCGAGAAGCGATCGGTGACCTCCTGGCAGAGCGCCTCGGCCCGGGGACCGTTGCCGAGCTCCAGCTCCAGCCGTGCCCCCTGCAGCAGCGCCTCTCCCGCCACGGCGGGGTCCTTCCCCGCCCCGGCCTTCAGGTACAACTCCGCCGCCCGCTCCAGCTCCCCAGCCAGGCGCTTCGCGTTGGCCCGGTCCAGCTGGCCCTGCTGTCGATCGCAGCCTGTAGTGACGAACAAAAGGGTGGCGACGAGGGTCGCCGTGGAGAAGCGACCTCTCGCCAAGGCGCCAAGGCCGCGAAGATACGAGGCCATGGGATCTCCTCGGCGGACTTTGCGCCTCTGCGGCCTGGCGAGAGCCTCTTCTCTCGTCGGATCAGCTATCGGAATCGGAATCGGAATCCGGCTCGGTTTCCGCCCCTGCCTCGTCCGCCGCGGGGGAGTCCTCTGAAACCTCCAGGCTCTCGTCGGTCCCCGTGATCTCGCCGTCGGCGTCGATGGCGTCCTCATCCTCGTTGATCCGGGCCAGGGCCACCACCTTCTCGTCGCCGCTGAGCCGGATCAGGGTCACCCCCTGGGTGTTGCGGCCGATGACCGAGATGCCCGAGACCGGCATCCGGATCACCTGCCCCTGGTCGGTCATCAGCATCACCTCGGTGTCGTCCTCCACCTGTACGGTGCGGACGACGGGACCGTTGCGGCCCCGGGTCTTGATGTTGATCAGGCCGATGCCGCCCCGGCCCTGGACCCGGTACTCGCTGGCCTCGGTGCGCTTCCCGTAGCCGTTCTCGGTCACCGTCAGCAGGGTCGAGTCGGGGGTGATGATGTCCATCCCGACGACCCGGTCGTCGCCCACCAGCGTGATTCCCTTGACCCCCGCGGCGGTGCGGCCCATCTCGCGGACCTGCTCGTCACGGAAGCGGATCGCCTTGCCCTCGCGGGTGCACAGCAGGACCTCCTCGCCCGGCTCCATCAGCCGGGCGGTCAACACCTCGTCACCGGGCTTGAGGCCGCAGGCGATGATCCCGGTGGATCGCACGTGGCTGTAGGCCACCAGGTTGGTCCGCTTGACCTGTCCGTTGACCGACGCCATGAGGATCGAGCGGTGGTCGTCGAACTCGCGCACCGGCAACACGGCGGCCACCGAGTCGTCCGGTTCGATGGGGATCAGGTTGACCAGCGGCCGCCCCTTGGCGGACCGCCCCCCCACCGGCAGGCGATAGACCTTGAGCCAGAACACCTTGCCGTTGCGGGTGAAGATCATCAGGTAGGCGTGGGTCGAGGCCACCCACACGTCCTCGACGAAGTCCTCGTCCTTGGTGGACACCCCCTTGAGGCCCTTGCCACCCCGGCGCTGGCTGCGGTACTCGGCCAGGTTGGTGCGCTTCATGTAGCCCTGGTGGGTGAGGATGACCGCCATGTCCTCCTCGGCGATCAGGTCCTCGAGATCCACGTCGGCGGTGGCGTCGAGGATGGACGTCCGGCGCTCGTCGCCGAACCTGTCGACCACCTCGGTCAATTCCTCCTTGATCACGTCCAGCAGCATCGACTCACTGGCCAGCAGCCGCTCCAGGTACTCGATGGTCTTGCAGACCTCGGCGTACTCCTCGCGGATCTTGTCCCGCTCGAGCCCGGTGAGCCGCTGCAGCCGCATGTCCAGCACCGCCCGGGCCTGGATCTCGGTCAGACCGAAGCGGTCCACCAGGCGGTTGCGGGCCGTCTCCCCGTCCGGACTCTGGCGGATGGTCTCGATGACCGCGTCGATGTTGTCCAGGGCGATGATGAAGCCCTCGAGCAGGTGGGCCCGGGCCTTGGCCTGCATCAGCTCGTACTCGCTGCGGCGGGTCACCACCTCGCGGCGGTGGAAGATGAACTGCTGCAGGGTCTGCTTCAGGGTGAGCACCTGGGGCTGCCCGTCCACGATGGACAGGTTGATCATCCCGAAGGTGCTCTGCAGGGCGGTCTGCTTGAACAGGTGGTTGAGCACGATCAGGCCGTTGGCGTCCCGCTTGAGCTCGACCACGATCCGCATCCCGCGGCGGTCCGACTCGTCCCGCAGGTCCCGGATGCCATCCAGGTTCTTGGCCTTGACCAGATCGGCGATGTGCTCGATGAGCCGCGCCTTGTTCACCTGGTAGGGGATCTCCGTGATGATGATCGCTTTTTCGTTGCCGTCCTCGTCGGTCTCGATCTCGGCCTTGCCGCGCACGATGATCCGGCCGCGGCCGGTGGTGTAGGCCTCCCGCACGCCGTCGCGACCGTAGATGGTGCCGGCGGTGGGGAAGTCCGGGGCCGGGATGTGCTCCATCAACTCCAGGTTGGTCAGCCCGGGATCGTCGATCAGGGCCACGACACCGGCGACCACCTCGCACAGGTTGTGGGGCGGGATCTTGGTGGCCATGCCCACGGCGATGCCGTCGCTGCCGTTGACCAGCAGGTTGGGGAAGGCGGTGGGCAGGATCACCGGCTCGGAGGACTGACCGTCGAAGTTCTCGACGAAGTCCACGGTCTCCTTGTCGATGTCCCGCAGCATCTGCTCGGCGATCTTGGTCAGCCGGCACTCGGTGTACCGATAGGCCGCAGCCGGGTCTCCGTCCACGGACCCGAAGTTCCCCTGGCCGTCCACCAGCGGGTAGCGCAGGTTCCACGGCTGGGCCATGCGCACCAGGGCGTCGTAGACCGCCTGGTCCCCGTGGGGGTGGTACTTCTTGAGCACCTCGCCGACCACACCGGCACACTTGGAGAAGCGGCGATTGCTCAGCAGCCCCTCGCGGAACATCGCGTACAGGATGCGGCGGTGCACCGGCTTGAGGCCGTCGCGGGCGTTGGGCAGCGCGCGGCCGATGATCACGCTCATCGAGTAGTCGAGATACGACGAGCGCATCTCGTCCTCGATGCTGACGTCGAGCAGGTTTCGGGCTATGTCGTCCATGGATCTGTGGTCTCCGGGGCCCCGGGGGGAGCCGGGCCTTCCGATGGGCCCGGTCGCTGTGGAATGAAGCGTCCGGATTCTAGAAAAAACCGGGGTTCAAGTCAAGGTGAAATCGGCTTCAACTTGCCGAAATAACGGAAGAAAAGGCGTCAGGCGTCGGGCGTCGGGCATCGGGCAGAAGAGAGGTGCTCGCTGCCTGCGGCGACATCGCCGTCACGAAGACTCTATCTTCTTGATTTAACTAAGAAATCTTCCGGATCTGGTGTAGAGCGAAGCGAGACGACCGATTCGCCTCACGCCTGACGCCTACTCCGCATCCGGCCCGAACACCTGGCGTGCGATCTCCAGCAGGCCCTCGAAGTCCATCACCTCGTCGATGAAACGGGGGACAGGTCGGAAGGTCTGGTCGCGTCCGACCCAGGACCGCAGGGTCTCCACCGTGTCCTGGTCGGCGAGGCTGATCTGGTAGGCCTCCCGGAAGTTGTCCTCCAGCCGTCGACAGAGCCGGTCCACGTCCCCCTGCGGCACGCCCTCCAGGCGCCCGGCGAGCCAGGCTCGCTCGTCGGCGCCCAGGAAGCGGCGATCCGAATAGGGGTAGCGGTCCGCGTAGCGCCCGACCTGGTTGACGATGAACACCCCGCCGTTGATCTGCCGCTCGCTCAGCTGCTCGTGGAAGAACCGGGCCTCGTCGATGCTGGTGGGTCGGGGGCTGCAGACGATGGCGAAGCGGGTCTCGTCCCGGTCGGCCATCAGGGTCGCCACCCGCTCGGAGCGCTCCCGGAAGCCCCGGTAGAGGTCCTTGAACGCCAGAAAGAACTCGCTCAGTTCGTCCAGGAACTCCCGGCCGAAGATGCTGCCGAGCAGGCGGAAGGCGATGGCGCTGGTACCCAGCATCACCCGTCGGCCGAAGACCCGGCTCTCGTCGTACGGGGTCAGGAACCAGCGCATGATCTTCTCGTCGAGGAAGCGGGTCAGCAGGCTGCCCGACTCGAGGAAGTCGATGGCGTTCTTCATCGGCGGAGTGTCGAGCACGATCAGGTCGTAGTCGCCGCGGGTGTAGACGTCGTACAGCTTCTCGGCTGCCATGTAGTCCCGGGTGTTCACCAGCGTGTTGTTGATGTGCTGGTAGGCCCGGTTGTCCAGCACCCTCGCCATCGTTCCCTCGTCGGGGCTGACCCGGGAGATCAGCTCGTCGAAGGTGGAGCGGGTGTCGAGCATCATCGCGTGCAGCGAGCCCTTCGGTTCGATGCCCACGCTGGCCCACTTGCTGTCCGGGATCCGGGTCTCGGTGTTACCCAGCACCTCCAGGCCCAGGGAGTTGGCCAGCCGCCGGGCGGGATCGATCGTGATCACCAGGGTCCGGCGCCCCAGACGCGCGGCCTCCACCGCCATGGACGCGGCGACGGTGGTCTTGCCCACCCCACCGGAACCCACGCAGACCAGCAGCCGGCGCCGGAGCAGGTCGGCGCGCAGGTCGATGCCCCGGGGCATGGCGCTCACGGCCCGCTCTCCTCGTCGGCCACGTACTCGCCGATGATGCCGGCCAGCCGCCGGGCGACCTCCACGCTGCCACCCCGGACGAAGGGCAGCCGCTGGACCGCCCCGCCGGTGGACCGCTCCAGGCGCACGAGGGCCTCGGCCGAGCGTCGCTGCTCGATGCGCGCGGCGGCCGCCGCTTCGAGCACCGCCGGCGCATTCCCCGGCCCCTGATCCGCGAGCCCCGCAGCGCCGAAGGCCCGGCCGCCCGCCACCCGCTCCGCCCCGGCGGCGCCCACCCGGCTCAGCAGGTCGGCGTCCCGGTCGTCGAAGTCCACGGTGGGGAAGCGGTTGAGCACGGCACCGGCCAGGGGTGGCCAGCCGGCAGCCCGGATCTTCTCCATGGTCTCGAGCGTCTCGTTGATGCTCATCTCCTCGGAGATGCTCACCATCACAAGCGCCACGTGCCGGGGATCGTTGAACTCGTCCAGCAGCTTCTCGGCCTCCTTGCGGATCGGGCCGACCTTGAACAGCCGCTGGACGGTGACCGGCGTGCTCAGGGTGCTCACCGCGTGGCCGGACGCGGGCATGTCCACGATCAGGTGGTCCCAGCCCTCCCTGCGATCCCCCTCGCCATCCTGGGTGGCCCGGCTGTCCAGGGTCGCCTGGGCCAGCTGCCTCACCCGACCGAGGACCACCATCTCCCGGGCGCCGGGGGTGGCGATCAGGAAGGTGCGGACGATGCGGTTGCGCAGGATCAGCCTCACGAGGCGATCCATGGGCACCGCCTCGTAGAGGAAGGCCCTCAGCGCGCCCATGAAGTCGATGTTCACCGCGTCGATGTTCACCGCGACGCGCACCGGGGAGAAGCCGATGGGTCGGTCGAAGTAGCCGCCGATGGTCGGCTTGGCGTTGTCGACCTCGGCCAGCAGGACCTTGCGGCCGAGGGAGGCCAGGTACATCCCGAGGCTGGTGACGAAGGTGGTCTTGCCCACCCCGCCCTTGCCGGTGACGAAGATCAGCCGCCGCTGGGAGAGCTCACGGTACATGGTCGGTTGTCCGGCCCGGATCCGGGCCCCTCGGCCCTACGTCCGTGCGGGTCACCGCGGACGATGAAGGGGTTATAGCCCCTGCTCGACGGGGTGTCCACGCACGCGGGACGCGCGCTCGCGAGGGGGTGGGGAGGTCCCGGTCGCCGGCGAGTCGGCGGCTACAGGGGCACGCCGTAGGCGATCCAGGTGAGCTCGTGGAGCCCCTCTCCCGGATCGGTCACCACCTGCAGGTCACCCCCGGTGGTCGTGGCGGTCGCGGCCTCGACGAAGCCGCCGTCCCCGTGGGACATCGCATAGACCGTGGCCGGATCGCCCGTGTCCAGGTCCCCGCGCGCCGGCAGGGTCACCGCGATGGGGGTGCCGTCCTCGGTCAACATGTTGCCGAAGGCGTACAGGGCCCACACACCGAGCACGTCCACCCCCTCCAGGTCCACGTATTGCCAGGCCGTGTCGGGGACCTCCACCGCGCCGATCTCCGGGGTACCCAGCAACCACTCGATCTCGTCGCCGTCGAGGGTCAGCTTCAGGCCGTCCCCCAGGTCCACCTCGTTGGACCCGCTCTCCACCGGCTGCACCGACTCGATCTCGGGGAGACAGACGTCGGGGGCCACCAGCCCGCCGGCGGCCGGGATGTCGAAGGTGTAGGCCAGGCCGGTGTAGTAGGCCGCGTCCGGGTTCACGTGGCCCACCACGTCGAACAGCCCCTCGGCCTCGTCCAGCCCGGCGAACACGAACCGGCCATGGGCGTCGGTGTCGCGGAAGGTGCAGGCCACCTGGCAAAACGTCACGCGGACCGCCTGCAGCGGCTCGCCACAGGTCACGTCGTACAGGGTGCCGGTCAGGTAGGGCTCGGCCGGGTTCTCCTCGCCGTCACAGTCCGAGTCCACGCCGTCGTCCGGCATCTCGACGGCGCCTGGATTGACGTCCGCGTCCGTGTCGTCGCAGTCCCCCTCCTCCAGCGTGTACCCGTCCCCGTCCTCGTCCGTGCCGCCGGTGTCGTCGTCCCCGGTGTCGTCGTCTCCGGTGTCGTCGTCCCCGGTCGCGTCGTCGTCGTCGTCGGGATCCGTGGGACAACCCCAGAGCACCAGGGGGAGCGTCAGCATGAGGATCAGCAGCAGGTTTCGTGACATCGCCTCGCCTCTCCGGCCCGATGGTTCGCGGCCTGTCGCGGGATCACTCTAGATGTCGAGATTGCGCACATCCAGGGCATTCTCCTGGATGAACTCGCGGCGGGGTTCGACCTCGTCACCCATCAGCACCGTGAACACCTCGTCCGCCCCCACGGCGTCCGCCACGTTGACCTGCATCAGGGTGCGGGTCTCCGGGTCCATGGTGGTCTCCCACAGCTGCTCGGGGTTCATCTCGCCCAGGCCCTTGTAGCGCTGGATGTCGTACCCCTTCTGACTGCTGACGCGGATGTGCTCCAGCAGGCCACGTGCGTTGGCGAACACGACCTCCTCGTCGCCCACCTCCAGCCGGTAGGGGGGGGCACCCTCGGTGCCGATGCGGTACGCCAGCCGGCGTAGCTCGCGGAACTCGGGCGAGTTGTAGATCTCGGCGCCGATCATGCTCACCCGCCGGTGCCCCGACTGCTCGGTCTGCAGCTCGATCGCCCACTTCTCCAGCAGCGGATCCCGGACGACCTCCAGCCGCGACACCCGCATCTCGGGGTAGGCCGCGGCCAGGTACTCGGACATGCCCTGCAGCATGCCCTGCAGGTGGGACTCCTCGTCGAAGGACAGGCCCGGACGCCCCGCGATCAGGAAGGCCTCCACGGCCGCGGAGCTGATCTTGCGGTCCAGCCGGTCCCCGATCTCCTTGAACCGCTCCAGCCGATCCAGCAGGGTCAGCAGGTCGTCGCCGGTGACCGGATCGGTCCCCTTCCCCGCCATCAGCTGCAGCCCCGCCACCTGGCGCTCCAGGAAGAAGTGGGTGAGGTTGCCCTCGTCCTTGAGGTACACCACCTTCTTGCCCTTGCGGACCTTGAACAGCGGCGGCTGGGCGATGTACAGGTGCCCGTTGGAGATCAGGGCGTTCATCTGCCGGAAGAAGAAGGTCAGCAGCAGGGTGCGGATGTGACTCCCGTCCACGTCCGCGTCCGTCATGATGATGATCCGGTGATAGCGCAGCTTGGCGGGGTCGAACTCCTCCTCGCCGATCCCCGTCCCCAGCGCGCTGATCAGGATCCGCAGCTCCTGGCTGGACAGCATCCGGTCGAAGCGGGCCTTCTCCACGTTGAGGATCTTGCCCCGCAGGGGGAGGATCGCCTGGAACTTGCGGTCCCGACAGGCCTTGGCCGAACCGCCGGCGGACTCACCCTCGACGATGAACAGCTCGCACTGACTCGGGTCCTTCTCCTGGCAGTCGGCCAGCTTGCCGGGCAGGTCCCCCGAGTCCAGGGCGCTCTTGCGGCGGGCCAGATCCCGGGCCTTGCGGGCCGCTTCCCTGGCCCGGGACGCGTCGATGGCCTTGCTCAGGATCGCCTTGGCGACCGCCGGGTTCTCCTCGAGGAACTCGGCCAGCCCCTCGTTGAGCAGGGACTCGACCATACCCTTGACCTCGGAGTTGCCGAGCTTGGTCTTGGTCTGGCCCTCGAACTGGGGCTCGGGGATCTTGACGCTGATGATCCCGATCATCCCCTCGCGGATGTCCTCGCCCGACAGGTTGGCCTTGAGCTTCTTGAACAGGCCGCTGGACTGGCCGTAGGCGTTGAAGGTGCGGGTCAGGGCGGCCTTGAATCCGGAGATGTGGGTCCCGCCGTCGATGGTGTTGATGTTGTTGGCGAAACCCAGCAGCGTCTCCTGGAAAGCGCTGGTCCACATCATCGCGATCTCGAGCTGGATGCCGTCGTTCTCGCCACGGATGGCCACCGGCTCCTCGTGCAGCGGGGTCTTCTTCTGGCACAGGTGCTCGACGAAGCTGACGATGCCGCCCTCGTACTCGAACTCCTTCTTGCGGCCGGTGGTCTCGTCCTCGATGGCGATCGCGAGACCCGGATTGAGGAAGGCCATCTCCCGAAGCCGGTTGGCCAGGAGGTCGAACTGGAAGCCGTCGACCTCGAAGATCTCCAGGTCGGGCCGGAAGGTGATCTTGGTGCCGTGGCGGCTGGTCTCGCCCACCACCTCCAGGGGTCCCCGGGGATCACCCCGTTCGTAGCGCTGGTGCCAGATCTGCCCTTCGCGGTAGATGGTCATCGTCAGGTACTCGGACAGCGCGTTGACCACGCTGACGCCGACCCCGTGCAGGCCGCCGGAGACCTTGTAGGCCTTGTTGTCGAACTTGCCGCCTGCGTGGAGGCGGGTCATGACCACCTCGGCCGCGGAAATGCCCTCGGTGGGGTGCATCTCGGTGGGGATGCCGCGACCGTTGTCCTCGATGGTGGCCGAACCGTCCACGTGCAGGTTGACCTCCACCTGGTCGCACTGGCCTGCCAGGGCCTCGTCGATGGCGTTGTCGACCACCTCGTAGACCAGATGGTGGTACCCGCGCACCGACGTGTCGCCGATGTACATCCCGGGCCGCTTGCGCACCGCGTCCAGGCCCTCGAGGACCTTGATGCTGTCCGCGTCGTACCGCTCCGCTGCCTTGGGCAGATCCATGTTGTCGCTCAACGTCCGGTTCTCCTCTGCCTCGAACTTGATCTCGCGATGCTCGATGGGCTCGACCGGTTGGTGCTCCGCACGACGCCCGTCCATGGGTTCGTCGAGGAAGGCGCAAACTACCACAACGTGCAAGAAAACGCAATTTATAGAACGCACGCGCGCGCGCCGGGAAATATCGCGGGGTTCAGTCGCGGGCGCCGGCTTCGTCGCGATCTTCCGCCGTGGACCCGGAGTCCACCTCGATCGCCCGGTAGCGCTCCTCGGGCAGAGGCACGTGGACCAGCGACGTGGTGGCCACGAACACCTGCCCGCCCTCGGCTCCCAGGCGGGCCAGGAGGCGCTCGTTACGGGAAGGGTCGAGCTCGCTGCCCAGGTCGTCCAGCAGGAACATCGGTGGCGAGCCCACCCGGCTCGCGGTGCTCGCCAGCAGGGCCAGCTTGAGGGTGAGCGCGGCCGTGCGCACCTGCCCCTGGCTGCCGAACGTCCGCAGATCCTTGCCCTCCAGCTTCAGCGACAGATCCTCCCGGTGGGGCCCCACGAGGGTCTGCCCACGGTCCAGTTCGGCATCCGCGGAGCGCTCCAGGAGTTCGCGTAACGCGTCCACGTCCCCGGGCGGACTGCAGGCCCGGTACCCGATCTGAAGGGGCGAGCTGTCACCGGTGAGGGCCTCGTGGACCTCGGGGAGGTGGCCCGAGATTGCCTCGACGAAGGCGGACCGGCGGGCGATGACCTCGGCTCCCACCGCGGCGAGACGCTCGTTCCAGACCTGGAGCTGCGCCCCCCTGAGCACCCGGTCACCCTGGCCCCTGAGCAGGGCGTTCTTCTGGCTCACGAGCCGTCCGAGCTCCCGAACGAGCCCCAGGTGATCCGGCCGCGCCAGGAACACCCCCCGGTCCAGGAAGGCCCGCCGACCTCCGGGGCTTCCGCGGACCATGGCCGGGTCCTCGGGGGTGAAGGCCACCGCACGGATGCCCGAGAAGTAGCTGACGAAGGAGCGGATGTCCTTGCCGTCCAGCCGCACCTCCCGCCCGTCCCGGTGCATCTCGACCTCGAAGCGTCGTTCCACGCCGTCGGCCTCCACCCGGGCCCCCAGCTGGGCCGTGGGCTCACCCCAGCGGATCATCTCCCGACGCCTCGACTTGCGGAACGACTTGAGGTTGGCCAGGAAGTACAGCGCCTCCAGCAGGCTGGTCTTGCCCTGGCCGTTGCCCCCGTGGAAGACGATCAGATCGTCACCCAGGGGCAGCTGCAGCGCTTCCACGTTGCGGAAATCGCGCAGGATGAGGTGCTGGACGCGCATGGGCGTAGGGTACAGGGGAAGGCGTCAGGCGTCAGGCGTCAGGCGTCAGGCGTCAGGCACAAGAATCGTGCTCGCTGCCTGCGGCAGCGTCGCTTGTTTCGAGGAGGACTCTTGGGGAGATCGGAGGAGTTCCAGATCCGATGTCGAGCGAAGCGAGACGACCTATTCGCCTGATGCCTGACGCCTGACGCCTGACGCCTCTCTTCTCAATCTAGTCTCATCGGCATGATCACGAACACTGCGGGCGTGTCGCCGGCGGGCTTGAGCAGGCAGGGGCCGAGGGAGTCACCGAACTCCAGCTTGACCCGCTCGTCGTCGATCACGTTGAGGGCGTCCAGGAAGTAGCGGGCGTTGAAGCCGATCTCCAGCGGTTCGCCGTCGGTCTCCACCTCGAGTTCCTCGCTGGCGGAGCCGAACTCGCTGTGGTTGGACTGCAGGCCCAGGACCTGATCCCCCATGGCGAAGCGCACCGCGTGGGAACGCTCGGGGGACAGGATGATGACACGCTTGAGGCCGTCGGCGAGCAGCCCGCGGTCCACGATCACCGAACGGGCCGCCTGGGAGGGGATGACCTGTCGGTAGTCGGGGAACACCCCCTCGAGCAGCCGCATCGCCAGCGTCACGTTCTGGCGCCGGAAGATGGCCTGATTCTGCACGAAGGCGATCTCGAAGAGCTCCTCGGAGTCGTCGCACAGCTTGCGCAGCTCACCCAGACCCTTGCGCGGAAGCAGCAGGTTCTGGCCTTCGCCCAGCTCGCCCTGGAAGGGCACCTCCGCGAGGCTCAGGCGATGGCCGTCGGTGGCCACCAGCCGCAGCCGGCTCTCGTCCACCGCCTCCAGGCTGGCGCCGTTGAGGCCGGTGCGGGTGTCGTCGGAGCTGATGGAGAACGCCGTGCGCTCGATCACGCGCCGCAGGTCCGCGGCGGTCATCTGCATCGAGGCCTCTCCGGCCATCCCGGGCACCGGAGGGAAGCTCTCGGCGGCCATGCCCTTGACCCGGAAGTAGGCCTTCCCGCTGCGGATCTCGACCTCCAGGGGGGCGTCGTCCGCCGACTTCACGCTCACCTCCGAGGTGGGGAGATTGCGCGCGATGTCGAACAGGTGCTTGGCCTCGATGGTGATCTCGCCGTCCACGGTCACCTGGGCGGCGTAGGTCCCGACGAACGAGATCTCGGTGTCGGTGGCCGTCACCACCAGGCCGTTGGACGCTTCGGCCCGGAGCAGCACGTTGGCGATGATCGGGTTGGTCGAGCGACGCTCGACGATTCCCTGGACACGCTGGAGCGCTCGGACCAGCTCCTCCCGGGCGATGTGGAACTCCATGCTCAGCTCTCCTTCAACGATCCTAGAGAACAAAGTTCTTTCGTCGTCGTCTCAGTAGGGGGGCGATTCCTCTGTGGAAAAGCACCTCAACCTACCGGAATCCTTTCAAAATCGCCTGTCGATGGAGTTCTGGACGGCGCTGCGGATTACCGTGGACGACTGGAAGTTATCCACCGATCCCCGCTTTCCTACCATCCTCCGTCCATCTTTCCCAACAGGGTTTCCACAGCGGTTCCTCAAGGGGTCCTCATCCCGACGCTCGCCAAGAATACTCGACCCGGGCCCCCCGTGCTCACCCCACCTCTCAAATCCGCAGGCTGCGCTCGATGGAGGCGACCTTGCTTCGCAGGTCCGCGTCCTTTTCGAGCTGCTTGCGGATGGTCTCACAGGCATGCATCACCGTGGTGTGGTGACGCTTGCCGAAGGCCCCCCCGATCTCGGGGAACGAGTGGGCCGTGTGCTCCCGGCTCAGGTACATGGCGATCTGCCGCGGCCGGGCGATGAACTTGTTGCGGCGGGCCGACTTGAGGTCCTTGACCTGGATGTTGAAGAACCTCGCCACCTGCTCCTGGATGCGCTCGATGGTCAGCCGGTTCTCCCGGGGGCCCGCCACGTCCCCCAGGGCCGTCTTGGCGAAGTCGAGGGTGATCGGTCGCCCGTAGAACGCCGAGAACGCCTGCAGGCGCGTGAGCACCCCCTCGAGTTCGCGCACGTTGGCCTGGACGTTGGACGCGATGAACAGCGCCACGTCGTCGGGCAAGCTGATGTTCTCCACGTCCGCCTTCTTGTGGAGGATGGCGACCCGCGTCTCCAGCTCCGGGGGCTGGATGTCCGCCACCAGGCCCCACTCGAAGCGGGTTCGCAGCCGCTCCTCGATGTCCTCGATCTCCCGGGGGTAGCGATCGGAGGTGACCACGATCTGCCGGCCCGCCGAGTGCAGCGCGTTGAAGGTGTGGAAGAACTCCTCCTGGGTCTGCTTCTTGCCCGACAGGAAGTGGATATCGTCCACCAGCAGCACGTCGCAGCGCTGGCGGTAGCGGGCGTGGAAGCGCTCCATGCGCTGGTGGCGCAGGGAGTTGACCATGTCGTTGAGGAACTGCTCCGCGGAGAGGTAGAGCACCCGCGAGGAGGGGTCGTGGGCGACGATGTCGTTGCCGATGGCGTTGAGCAGGTGGGTCTTGCCCACCCCCACCCCGCCGAAGATGAACAGCGGGTTGAAGTTCTCCCCGGGCTTGGAAGCCACGTTCTGGCTGGCCGCGTGGGCGAACTTGTTGGACTCGCCGACCACGAAGGTGTCGAAGGTCTGCTTGCGGCTCAGCTGGTAGCCCGACAGCTCCGTGTCCGCTGGCGCGGCCTCCAGCCGGGCCCGGCCGTTGCTGGACACCGAGATCGACAGATCGGTGGAGCGGCCCGTCAGCGCCTCGAGCTTGCGGCAGACCTCGGCCTTGAAGTTCTCCTCGAAGTAGTCACCGAAGTAACGGTTGGGGACCTCGACGTGGACCGTGTCCCCCTGTGCATCCAGGTAGCGGAGCGGCGGGAACCAGCATTCCCAGACCGCCTCCTCCATCTCGGCCTTGAGCTCCTGGACTGCCTGATCCCAGGTTGGTTTCATCGTCTATCACGCGCGCACGAGGCGCGCACACACCGGACCTGCCGGCCTGTGGATTGGTTGTTGATAACTGTCATGGTGTCTGAGCAGCGGAGTGATGATATGCCGCCGGGAGGCGGTCTCGCAAGGGGGAAGTTGCCCCGAAATCGTGCGTTGACATGGGATCGGACGCGGCCTAGAATGCGCCGCCTTTTTCCCGGACCGGCCCTGTGGAGATCGTGTCGATATCCTCCACGCGAAATCGGGGCAGGGCGATGACTCAAGGCGGTTGGAGACAGGGAGATGAAACGGACCTTCCAGCCCAGCAACACCTCGCGCAAGCGGACCCACGGATTCAGGGTCCGGATGCGGACGAAGAACGGTCGCGCCGTGATCAAGCGGAGGCGCCTCAAGGGCCGTAAGCGGCTCGCGGTGACGGTGTCGAACAAGCTGCGGTAGCCAGGCTTTGGGAGAGGCGTCCGCGTCGACCGGGGGAATGCAGCGCCCAAGCTGCGGGTATCCACCGGCGATGCGGCTTCGTCGTTCCACCGACTACCGGGCGATGGGGCGGCGGGGGCGCCCCATAAAAACCCCCCGCAAAGGGAAAAAAAAACCCCCCCGGGGCGGGGGCGGGCGGGGCGCCCCGATTCCAGACCCGGCACTTCGTCATCCTCTACCGCCGCGGGAGGGGCCCGGTGAGCAGGACGGGGATCACCGTCAGCCGGCGCGTGGGCAACGCGGTGGCGCGCAACCGGATCAAGAGACGTGTGCGGGAGTACGCCCGGACCCATGTGCGTGGTCTGCCCGGGGCCTGGGACATCGTCCTGATCGCCCGGACCAACGCCCGGGACTGTGCCTACGATCAGATCGCGCACGAGATGGGCGAGCTGTACCGTTACCTCGCCCGGAGGTCGCCGTGACCCGCCTGCTGGTGGTCATGCTGCGCTTCTACAAGCGCTTCATCTCGCCGTTCCTGCCTCCGGCCTGCCGCTTCACGCCGACCTGCAGCGAGTACGCCATGGAGGCCGTCTCCGTATGGGGGCCCATCCGGGGCTCGTACATGGCCGGGATGCGACTGCTCCGCTGCCATCCCTTCCACCCAGGAGGTCACGACCCCGTGCCTCCGCGCCTGGATGTCCAGGACGATTCCAACCGAGGGAACCATGCGACCGGGTGAACCGCTGTACCAGCGTGGACCGAGTGGTGGACAGGGCGGCGAGGGTCGACGCTTCTTCATGGCCATCGCGCTGAGCGTGGGGCTGGTCTGGGTCTACATGACCTTCCTGGCACCCCGACCGCCCCCGGAGGAGACGACGCCCGGTGGCGCCGATCCCGGGACGGCCGAAGAGACGACGGTCACGCCCACGCCTCTGGCGGACCAGGTGCTGGGGGACGACGACTCCGCGGACTCCGCAGCGCTGGGTGCGGGCCCCGTGGTGGGCGAGTCCACGGCCACGGGATTCCTGGTCGACCGGATCGACCGAGAGGCCGACACCCGGACCGTGGTGGTGGACGGCTACTACCAGGCCACCTTCTCCGACGAGGGGGGCGGCCCCCAGAGCTGGGTCCTGGACGACTACTACGAGGAGATGGACCTGCCCTGGATCCCCTCGTGGATCTGGAACGGCGTCAAGTCCGGCTTCGACTTCGAACCCTTCTCCCTGAAATGCCCGGATCCGGACAACGTCGAACTGATCGACACGACGTTCGCCCACCACATCGTGCCGACGTTCCAGTCCAGGGGACTGGTCCACGAGCCGGGCGGCAGCGCCGATCCGGAGGTGCGGACCTACTCGTGGGCCGGCGCCCGCGAGCCCATCGACTGGCGACGCTGGGACCTGCTCGAGGAGAGCAGCTCCGACGGGCACCACCTGGTCTACAAATCCCGGCGCCTGTCGGGCGACGAGCCCCTGGAGATCACGGTCACCTACGACCTGCCCGAACAGGGGTACCTGATCGACTACAAGGTGGCGGTCAAGAACGTGGGCGAACAGCGAGAGGAGCTGGATCCCCGATTCTCGGTCATCCAGCCCATCGCACCCGCCGCGAGCCGGTACACCTCCTCCACCACGCCCTTCCAGGACCGCGGCGGCAAGGCCAAGGACTGGCCCATCGCCAAGATCGACAAGAAGCGGATGATCCGGGACGAGGAGAACCTGGTCCGCTTCGCCGGCGTCACCGACCGCTACTTCATGACCGCCCTGGTCCCGGCCGAGCAGCCGGTGGCGTACGAGGCCGCCCCCATCGGCTGGATCGACGACGAGGCCATGGAGTTGCTGGACAGTCCACCTCCGGTGGGCATGGAAGAGGAGCTCCCCAACAAGGCCTACCGATCGACCCTGCTGCTGGCCCCCCGCACCCTCGGCCCCGACGAGACCGCGAACTTCGAGTTCAAGGTCTACATCGGCCCCAAGGTGCTGGCGGACATGAAGGACCTCGGGCTCGGACTCGAAGACACGGTCCAGTACGGGGTGTTCTCGATCATCGCCCGACCGATGCTGTTCCTGATGACCCTGTTCCACAGCTGGATCGGCAGCTGGGGGCTGGCGATCATCCTGCTGACGGTGGTGGTCAAGCTGCTGGTCTTCCCCCTGGACCAGGCGTCGTACAAGTCCATGAAGAAGATGCGGGTCCTCGCCCCGCGCATGCAGGAGATCCGCGACCAGTTCAAGAACGACCCCCAGCGGCAGCAGCAAGAGATCATGGCCATGTACAAGGAGGCGGGGGCCAACCCGTTCTCCGGCTGCTTCCCGATGCTGATCCAGATGCCAATCTGGTTCGCGCTGTATCGGGTGCTGTGGGGCAGCATCGAGATCTACCAGGAGAAGTTCCTCTACTTCTGCGACCTGACCGTTCGGGACCCGATCTGCATCTTCCCGATCGCCCTGTCGGGCATCATGTACGTCCAGCAGAAGATGAGCCCGCCGCCGACGGATCCCAACCAGAAGATGATGATGCAGTTCATGCCCTTGTTCTTCGCATTCATCATGTTCGCGCTGCCGTCGGGGCTCGTGGTATACATCCTGGTCAGCTCCTGTCTGAGGCTCCTGCAGCAGTGGTTCGTCAACCGTAGCGGTGACCCGGAAACAGAAAAAGTAGCGGCAGCGGGCAAGCAAAAAGGCAAGTGAATATGAGATGTTAGGGGCGGATGCGTGTATTTTTTTGATACACGAAGCGCCCCGTCGAGAGACCGGGGAGAGGAACCATGGACCAGGAGCGGATCACCGTCGAGGGAACCGACCTCAACGACGCACTGAACCGCGCCATCGAGGCGCTGGGTGTGACCGGGGATCACGAGTTCGAGTACGAGTTCGACAAGGAGCACTTCCGTCAGGGTGCGGCCACGGTGCGGCTGTACGTCTGGAAGAAAGATCCCCAGATGCTCGAAGCCGTGGGATTCGCCCACGAGTTCGTGCTCGGATTCCTGGACAAATTCGGCGTCGAGGATGGCCGGGTCCGGGTGATCGAGGAGGCCGACAAGGTCACGCTGAGCGTGGCGGCGCCGGGCAAGACCGGCAACCTGCTCATCGGCCGCGAGGGCAAGAACCTCGACGCCCTGCAGCACGTGCTGACCGCCGCGATGGTGCACCAGGGCCACGAGACCAAGGCCGTGATCGACGTGGAGGAGTACCGCTCCCGCCGGGAGGATCGGATCCGCGAGCGGGCCCGCGAGGTGTGCGAGGACGTGCTGCACAGCGGCGAGTCCATCTCCGTCGGGCCCATGAACTCCTACGAGCGGCGCCTGGTGCACGTGGAGGTCAAGCGACACGACGGGCTGAAGTCGCGTTCCGTGGGGCACGGCAAGATGAAGAAGCTGGAGATCGCCCCGGTCTGACGCGAGCCTGCCACCCGTGCCCGCGGACACCAACGAGCTGATCGTCGCCATCTCCAGCGCCGCCGGTGCGGCGGCCATCGGCGTGGTACGTCTCAGCGGCGACGGGGCCGTGCGAGCCCTCGAGAGGCTGATCGACGGCCCCCTGGACACCCCCCGCAGACCCGTGCTCCGGACGCTGGTCGACCCGGACGACGGGCGGCCCCTGGACCGGGTGATGGTCTGGTTCGCGAGGGCTCCTGCCACCTACACCGGTGAGGACATGGTGGAGGTCCACGCCCACGGCAACCCCGCGATCCTGGACGGGATCGTGGACGCCTGCGTTCGCCTGGGGGCGCGGCCGGCGGGTCCCGGCGAGTTCACCCGGCGGGCGCTGCTCAACGGCAAGCTGGATCTCTCGGAGGCCGAGGCGGTGCTGGCCGCCGTGGACGCCGAGACCCTGGCTGGCGCCCGGATGGCGGTGAGGGTGCTGGACGGGGAGCTGCGGCGCACGGTGGGGTCGCTGAAGGATCGCCTGCTGGTCGTGGCCGCGACCCTGGAGGCATCGCTGGACTACGAACAAGACCTGGGTTACGTGGTCGACGAGGCGGTCGCGGACCGCGTGGCGACGCTCTCCGTGGAGTTGGGCCGGCTGGCGAGTGGGGTGGCCGCTGCGGGGCGGTTGGTGACCGGGGCCGATGTGGCGATCCTGGGACCCGTCAACGCCGGCAAGTCGACGCTGCTCAACCGGATCCTGGGCCAGGAGCGGGCCATCGTGCACGAGGAGCCGGGCACCACCCGGGACGTGGTCACCGGCGAGCGGGAGTTGGCCGGGATCCGGGTGCGATTTCACGACACGGCTGGCCTCCGGGAGGCGGGTGAGCCGGTGGAGGAGGAGGGCATCCGAAGAGCCAGGGCCCTCCGCGGTCGCGCAAGCGCCGTCCTCTTCGTCCGGGACGCCCGCGTGGACGGTGGCCCCGGACCCGAGCCCGGCGACGTGGTGGTGCACAACAAGGTCGACCTGCTGCCGGCCACGGCCGACAGCGGCGACGGGTTCCCGGTCTCCGCCCTCACCGGGCAGGGCCTCGATGCGCTGCTCGCGCACCTGGGGGACCGGCTCCGGGCGGGAGACGACGGTCAGGGGGAGGCGGTGCTCTGGACCGCCCGGCAAGGGGAGACCGCCCGTCGTGCGGCCGGGCACATGGAGCGAGCTCACCAGGAGCTGCTGACCCAGGAGTACGGCCCGGCCGCCCAGGAGATCGGGGACGCCCTCAGGGCCCTGGAGGGCTTGCTGGGGATCGACCCCGTCGAGTCGGTGCTGGACGAACTGTTCGACCGGTTCTGCGTGGGCAAGTAGCCATGTTCCACGTGGAACATCCGGTGATCGTCGTGGGCGGGGGCCACGCCGGGATCGAGGCGGCGGTGGCCGCGGCCCGCCTGGGTGTCCCCACGACGCTGGTCACGCTGGAGCGCGAGTGGATCGGGCGCATGCCCTGCAACCCGGCCATCGGGGGCATGGCCAAGGGGCACCTCGTCCGGGAGGTCGATGCCCTGGGGGGGGTGACCGCCCGGCTGACCGACGGGGCGTCGATCCAGTTCAAGCGGCTCAACACCCGCAAGGGGCTGGCGGTCCAGGGGTCGAGGGCACAGGTGGACCGGTTTCGCTACGCCCTGGAGGCCCAGCGGCTGCTGCGGGCGGTTCCGGGCCTGGAGGTGGTCATCGACAGCGCCACGGGGATCCTTGCCGAGGGCGGGCGGATCCAGGGTGTGGTCACCCGGGAGCACGGCTCTCTCCCCGCGTCGGCCGTGGTGCTGGCGACCGGGACCTTCCTCGGGGGCAAGGTGATCGTCGGGGGTGTGAGCTACAGCGCGGGGCGCAGCGGGGAGAGCGCCGTGCGGGGGTTGAGCCGTTCGCTGTCCACCGCTGGGCTGACGCTCACCCGGATGAAGACCGGAACCACGCCTCGGCTGCTGGACACCAGCGTGGACTGGGAGGGCCTGCAAGAGCAGACCGAGGACGACCCGGAGGGCCGCTTCTCGGCCTGTGGGGAGCTGTCCGGGATGGGTCGAATCCGCTGCCGGATCACCCACACCAACGAACGAACCCACGAGGTGATCCGTCGCAATCTACACCGGGCACCCCTGTATGACGGCACCATCGAGGGCGTCGGGCCCCGGTACTGCCCGTCCATCGAGGACAAGGTGGTCCGCTTCGCCGACCGGGACCATCACCTGCTGTTCCTGGAGCCCGAGGGATTGCAGAGCAGGGAAATCTACCCCAATGGCCTCTCCACCAGCTTGCCGGTGGAGGTCCAGGTGGAGATGGTCCACACCATTCGCGGACTGGAACGGGCGGAGATCGTGAGGCCTGGGTACGCGATCGAATACGACTTTGCCGATCCGCGGCAACTCGGTCCCTCCCTCGAGGTGAGGGATGTCCCGGGGCTCTTCCTGGCCGGGCAGATCAACGGCACCACCGGGTACGAGGAGGCGGCTGCCCAGGGATTGATGGCGGGCATCAACGCGGCGCGTTCGGTGCAGGGCGACCCGCCTGTCGTCCTCGGAAGGGAGCAGGCATACATCGGCGTGCTGATCGACGATCTCGTGACCCGCGGCACGGACGAGCCCTACCGGATGTTCACGTCGCGGGCCGAGTACCGCATGCTGCTGCGGGAGGGGAACGCGGACCACCGCTTGAGCGATCTGGGGGCCTCCATCGGGCTGCTGGACGACGGGGAATACCGCCGCTTCCAGGAGCGCCGGGAGCAGGTCCAGCGGGGCCTGGAGCAGCTCGAGGGGCGCACGCTGAAGCCGGGCGTCGAGGTCTCGTCGGCGCTGGCTGCAAGGGGGATCGATCCGATCCGCCGTCCGACGACCCTGCGGTCGCTCCTCTCCCGGCCGGGGGTGGGCCTGGGAGATCTGGAGACCTGGCTGCCGGAGGCCGTCCGCTGGTCCCGGCCCGTGGCCGAGGAGGTGTCCTCGCGGATCAAGTACGCCGGCTACATCGATCGCCAGCAACGACAGGTGGAGCGGCAGCGGAGGACCGGGAACGTCCGGCTCCCCGTCGATCTGGACTTCGAGGACGTGGCCGGGCTGAGCTTCGAGATCCGGGAGAAGCTGTCCCGGGTGCGACCCACCACGCTGGGACAAGCAGGTAGGATCCCGGGGGTGACGCCGGCGGCGATCACGGCGTTGCTGACGCACTTGAAGTTGAGGGAAAGAGAGGGAAGTGCGCGCAAGGGCGCAAAGGGAGCAGAGGCGCAAAGGGGGCAACAGGAGTGATGGAGGTGTCGTCGGGTGCCGGTGGTGAGTTGCTGCGGGCCGTGGAAGTACTCGTCCCCCGGGAATCGGTGGGGGAGGTGGTGGATGCGCTGGAGGTCTACGTCGATCTGGTGCTGCGGTGGAACCGGACGCACAACCTGACCGGATACAGAACGCGCGAGGCGTTCGTGAGGTTGGGGGTGCTCGACTCGTTGCTGGCCCAGCCGTTGATGCCTCCCGCAGGAGTGCCCGCGGTAGACGTTGGGAGCGGGGGTGGATTGCCGGCGATCCCCCTGGCCGTGGTGGAGCCGCAGCGCCGGTGGATCCTGCTCGAACCGAGGCGCAAGCGTGCGTCCTTCCTGCAGGAGGCCTGCCACCGGCTCGAGCTCGCCCACGTGGACGTCCGCCGGGACCGGCTCGCAGAGCACGGCCCGCCGCTGGCCCTGGTCACCTCCAGGGCGGTGGGAGGGATCGGCGAATCCATCGCCAAACGTCTCGTTTCCGGGGGATCCTGGGTCGTGGCTACCACCCGCGAGGCCGTCGATTCCGGTCGGATCGAGGGCTCCGATGACCTGCGCCTCGCCGAGGTGATGGTGGCCCAGCACGAACCCGGGGATGGCCGCTGCTGGGCCCGCTGGACCCGCGACGAATAGGCTCCGGCGCGCCCCGGCGGGGGCTTCGGCGGGCGAATCCAGCCGCGCCACCCCTCGGGGGCAAGGCCTGTCTCTCCCCGGCGCCAACTCCGGCGCATCGGTGGTAAAAGAGGCTTGAACGGTGGATTCGGACGCCGTATCGTGTCCTATCTTCGCCGGACTCTCCGGGAAAGGTGCGAGACGCGGTGGCCACTAGACGTACGGCACGAGCCAACAAGGGGAGCAAGGTGGCTCTCTCATCTCTGTTGCCCGACGTCCCGTCGGGGGCGGTGGATGGGCCCCGGGTGCGGCAGGTCCCCATCGAGGAGCTGCGACCCAACCGCCTCCAGCCCCGCAAGACCTTCGACCCCGGCAAGCTCCAGGAGCTGGTGGCCTCGATCCGGGCCAACGGGATCCTGCAGCCGGTGTTGGTCCAGGAGAGCGACGGCGGCTTCGAGCTCATCGCGGGCGAGCGGCGCTACCGGGCCGCCTGCATGGCCGGCCTCAAGGCCGTCCCCGCCATCGTCCAGACGGTGGAGAAGGACGCCGACGCCCTGGAGATGGCGCTGATCGAGAACCTCCAGCGGGAGGATCTGGATCCCATCGAGGAGGCGGAGGCCTACCAGGCGCTGATGGAGGGGCACGGGTACACCCAGGAGAGGCTGAGCCGGAAGCTCGGCCGGGCCCGGGCCACCGTGGCCAATGTCTTGCGATTGCTCAGGCTGCCCGGGGAGCTTCAGGAGGCCATCTGCTCCGGCGCGATCTCGGCCGGACACGGCAAGGCACTGCTGGCGATCGAAGATCCGGACGACGCCCGTGAGTTGTTGCGCCGCATCGTCGAGGGAGGCCTGAACGTCCGCCAGACCGAGGAACTCGTTCGCCGCGCTCAGGAGAAGGTGTCGGCTCCGCGCCCCCCCCCCTCCCCCGCTCCGAGGCGGGAGATCCAGGTGCTGGGCGAGCGCCTGGGCACCCACCTGGGTACTCGGGTGAACATCGTCGAGCGGCGGGGTGGGGGAGGCCGGATCGTGGTCGAGTACGGGGACGGCGAGGACCTGAATCGAATCGTCGACACGATCGAGAAGATGTTCTGAAAAGTGAGTAAAAACAGCACCTTGGAAGGTACAACAACAACGTAACTACGACGCCGTTGTAGGTTACAGGTGAGGCGTCCTCGGCGCGGGACGCCCCCATGGAGAGGATCGATGAAGTTCCTCAGAAAAGACCTCGAGCCGGTCCCCGAGGGGGACGCGCGAGGCAAGGAGGCAGACATGGCCGCGAAGGGTGGCGGAAGCAACACGTTTCTGGGCAAGGGGTGCTCCTTCGATGGGAAGCTGACCTTCGACGGCACGGTCACCATCGACGGGCGGTTCACCGGCGAGATCTTCTCCGACGACGTGCTCGAGGTGGGGCCCGGGGCGGACATCAAGGCCGAGATCGACGTGGGCACCGTGGTGGTGGGCGGCAAGGTGATCGGCAACATCGCGGCCAAGAAGCGGGCCGACCTGCGCTCGGGAGCCGACGTGACGGGCAACATCGCCGCCCCCGTGGTGACCATGGAGGAGGGCGCGATCCTCGACGGCGCCCTCAAGATGGCCCGCAAGGCCCCCGCCGTGCCCGCCGCCGCCCCCTCCAGGCCAGCCGAGCCCAAGCCCGTCCCGATCAAGCCCAAGGATCCCACGAGCCTTCCCTGACCGTCCAAACATAAAACCAACATAAAACAACAATAAATAGCGAGCGGTGCGCCCTCCGTCGGGAAATTCAGGGGGCGCCCGCGGCCCGGGAGCGCGGAACCGAACCTCGGGACTCGTCAGGGCTGGGACCCTGGAACCACGGTTGAACACGGATGCGAGCGCCGGGGCCATCCGCATCTCCGGCTCGAGGCGAACCCCGTGGGCCGTTCCAGCTCCGATGGATGACGGGGAAGAATTCCCCGCCGTCCCGACGCCCGAGTTCGATGCTCAGGGCGGGGTGACCCGGCTCTTCATCTGTGTCCCGCCGTGGTTCCGAGGACCCTGGTGCTGGCCAGGCGGCCGTGTTCCTGCGGGGGCTCCTGCGGGGGCCAGGCATGGCTGTCGTGGATCGGAGGTTGGCAGCAGGCGCGGGTGAACACCCCGTCTGGCGGAGGGGCGGCAGGGGACGTGGGGAAGGAGGAGGGGGCTAGGCCTTGGCGTCCCTGAGGGCGGCCTGGAGGCCCTTCTTCTGGATCGTGCGGATGGCGCGGGTAGAGACCTTGAGCTTGACGAACTTGCCCTGGGTCTCGTCCCAGATGCGCTTGCACTGCACGTTGGGCTGCTGCCGCTTCTTGGACTTGTTGTGGGCGTGGGAGATCTTGTAGCCCACCAGCGGCTTCTTCCCGGTGATCTTGCACTTGGGCATGGTTGTGACCTCCGGCAAGCTCCTAGCGGAGCTTCGCCTCCTTGAACAGCACGTGCTTTCGGGCCTTGGCGTCGTACTTCTTCAGCTTCAGCTTGCCCGTGCTGTTCTTCTTGTTCTTGGTCGTCGTATAGAAGTACCCGGTCCCTTCGGTGGACACGAGCTTGACCTTCTCACGCATGACGCACCTCCGCCGTCAAAGGGCAACGGAGGGTAGTCCCGTGGAATCGGGCTGTCAAGACCGTTCGTCGTCTCCCCTTCGCCGGCCCAGCCTGCGGGCCCCGTCCACGGCCAGGCTCTGCCCGGTCACGGGGGCCGGGGATCGGGCCAGGAGGAGGACGGATTCGGCCACCTCCTCAGCCGTTGAGGCCCGTCCGAGGGGGATGCGTGCCTCCACCGCGGCGTGGGTGAGCTCGTCGACCCCGGCCGCGCCCTCGACCAGGCCGGGGGCCACCGCGTTGACCCTCACATCGGGGGCCAGCTCGAGGGCCAGGCAGCGCACGGCGTGGGCCAACCCGGCCTTGGTCGAGGCGTAGCCCGCGTGCTCACGCCAGGGCTGTTCCGCGGCGATGTCGGTGAGCAGGATCGCCTGACCCGAGGCCGCGCGAAGGGCGGGCAACGCGGCCCGCACGGCCATCAGCGGAGCCCGCAGATTGAGCCTGTACAGCTCGTCCATCTCCTCGATCTGCAGGCTCGCGATCGGCGATCGTCGGTAGCTGCCCAGGGCCACCACCAGCAAGTCGAGGCGCTGCAGACCGGCGATGGTCTTCGCCACGGCGATGGGATCCCGCAGGTCGGCGGCCACGATCTCGGAGCCGCGACAGCCCCGGCGGAGCTCCCGGGCGGTCTCGTCGTCGAGGTGATAGTGGATCCGTACCCGGTACCCGGCGTCGGCCAGGGCGCGCACTACCGCGCGGCCGATGAGCCCGGTTCCGCCGAGGACGAGCGCCTGGCTGCCCATGTCCGCCTCCCGGAAGGTGGGGAACGTCGCCACTATAGGCGGACCGGGTGCCCCTGTGTAGGATCGCGCCCCGGGAGGCTCCGTTGACCGAACGATCCGCCGGCTCGATCCACCTGCTGGAGGACATCCCGCTGACCTGGGACGAGCGGGCCCTGCTGCGTACGCTGCGCATCCCGGGCCTGCGCACGGTGGACGAACTGGAGGAGCCTACCCTTCGCAGGGATATCCGCCGAGCGATCGAGATCGGCGTGCCGATGGCGAGGCCGGTCGCCACGGCCCGGTGGGTCGATCTGCGGCCCGGCATCGCACCGGCGGCGGTCCCCCAGATCTTCGTGGGCAGCTCGGCCTCCCGCTGGCTGGAGGGCTGCGAACGCGCGACCCTGATCGTGGTCACCATCGGCGATCCGCTGATGGCTCAGGTGGCCGCCCTGGCCGACGACGAGGTCACCGACGCCTACCATCTGGACGCCGTGGGGAGCGTACTGGTGGAGTCGGCAGTGGACGCGGTGGACCGGGACGTGGGCAACGCCATCCGCCGGGCGGGCTACGAACCCACGGCCCGGCGTTCCCCGGGGTACGGCGACTGGCCGCTGTCCGTGCAGCCACTTATCCTTCAGTGGTGCGGGGCATCGCGCATCGGCGTGCGTTGCACCGACGACCACATCCTGGTTCCCGCCAAGTCCGTCACCGCGGTGATCGGCTGGCGGGCGAGGAGGCGGGCGACTCCGTGACCGATCTTCGTGCGCGACTGGGCCGCGAGGTGCTGATCCTCGACGGCTCGATGGGGGCCTTCCTGCAGTCCAAGGGGCTGCCGGCGGGCATGGCTCCCGATCTGTGGAACCTGGAGCGGCGAGACGTGGTCTGCGCGGCCCACCGCCTCTACGTGGAGGCCGGTGCCCGGATCCTGCTGACCAACACCTTCGGCGCGACGGCGCCGCGGCTGGAGGCCCACGGCGCCGGATCGCGGGTCGCCGAGGTCTGCCGGGCGGCGGTGGACCATGCCCGGACCGCCGCGGGAGACGGCCCGGACGCCCCCTGGGTGGCCGGAGACGTGGGTCCCCTGGGGCTGACGGTGGAGCCGGCGGGCGAGCTGCCGTTCTCCGCGGCGGTGCGCCACTTCCGCGAGCAGATGGGCGCGATGGTGGACGCCGGCGTCGACCTGCTGGTGATCGAGACCCTGATCGACATCGTGGAGATGCGGGCCGCGGTGATCGCTGCCAACGAGGTCCGGGGCGATCTGCCGCTGATCGCGTCGATGAGTTTCGGCCCCGACGGGGTGACCGACACCGGCGTCACCCCGGCCGCGGCGGCGGTGATCCTGGAGGGGCTGGGCGTGGATGCGGTGGGGGTCAACTGCTCCACGGGGCCCGAGGCGATGCTGGAGGTGGTGCGCCAGCTGGTGTCGGCCACGGCCCTGCCGGTGGCCGTGCAACCCAACGCGGGCCTGCCCTTGGTCCGGGACGGCCAGCAGGCCTTCCCCATGGACCCGGCGCAGATGGAGCCCTGGTACGGTCGCTTCGTGGAGGCGGGGGCGGCGCTGGTGGGTGGCTGCTGCGGCACCACCCCCGACACCATCCGCCTCGCTGCGGCATCGGTGGGCGGGCGGCCCGTGTCGCCACCGGCCGTGGCCCGCGACGGCGCCCTGCGGCTCGCCAGCCGCTCCTCGGTCGTGTCCGTAGGCCCCGGCGCGCCGTTGTGCGTGGTGGGCGAGCGGATCAACCCCACCGGCAAGCCCAAGTTCGCCGAGGCGCTGCGCCAGGGCCAGATGGATCGGGTGCTGGGCGCGGCGCGTCGCCAGGCGGAGCTGGGGGCCTCGGCCCTGGACGTGAACGTGGGTGTGCCGGGGATCGACGAGGCGGCGACCCTGGCCCGGGTCGTGGCCGCGGTGCAGAACGTGGTCGATCTGCCGCTGGTGCTCGACAGTGCGGATCCCGCTGCACTGGCCCGGGGCCTGGAGGTCTACGCCGGCCGGGCCCTGGTCAATTCGGTCAACGCCAAGGAGCGCACCGACGAGATGCTGACGTTGATCCGGCGCCACGGGGCGGCGGTGCTGCTGCTGCCCACGGGGGAGACCATCCCCGAGGATCTGGACGGGCGCATGACGCTGGCGCGGGATCTGGTCGAGCGGGCGCTGGCGGCGGGCCTGCGCCGCGAGGACCTGGTGCTGGACGTGCTGGCCCTGGCGGTCAGCGCCATGCAAGAGGGCGCCCGCTCCGCCCTGGACGCAGCTCGCGCGTACCGGGACGAGCTCGGCGTGCCCTCGATCTGCGGGCTGAGCAACATCAGCTTCGGCCTGCCCCGTCGAAAGCTGGTCAACCGCAGCTTCCTGACCATGGCGATGGGGGCGGGGCTGGACGCGGCCATCGCCGATCCCCTGGACGGGGAGTTGATGGCGGCCGTGTCCGCCGCCGGGCTGTTCGCCGGGCGGGATCCGGGCAGCCGGCGCTTCTTGGCCTTCCACCGGGCGGCGGGGGACGAGCCACCGGCGCCCGTCGGCAAGGGTGGCCCCCGGGCTCCGGTGGAAGAGCGCCTCTCCCAGGCGGTGATCGACGGCGACCGCATGGGGGCCGAGGCGCTGACGAAGGAGGCCGTGGCCGGCGGTGCGGAGGCGCTGCCGCTGTTGCTCGAGACCCTGACCCCGGCGATCCAGACCCTGGGGGCCCTGTTCGCCGAGCGGAAGCGCTTCATTCCCCACCTGGTGTCCGGCGCCGAGGCCATGCAGCGGGCGGTGGCGGTCATCGAACCGCAGCTGGCCGCCGCCGGACGGGCCAGCCGGGGGACCGTGGTGTTCGGGACCGTGTCGGGCGACGTGCACGACATCGGCAAGAACATCTGCGTGTTGATGCTGCGCAGCTTCGGATTCCAGGTGGTCGATCTGGGCCGGTCGGTACCCACCGATCGTTTCGTCGAGGCCGCCCGGGAACACGACGCAGATCTGGTGGCCATGAGCGCCCTGATGACCACCACCATGGAACGGATGGGCGAGGTGATCGCCGCCCTGGACACCGCCGACCACCCGGCCAAGACCCTGGTCGGCGGCGCCGTGATCACCCGCCGCGCCGCCCGCGAGATGGGCGCCGACGGCTATGCCCGCGACGCCGGATCCATCGTCGGCGTGGCCGAGGAGCTGCTCGGGGTGGTTCCGGAGGAGTGACCCAGGAACAAAGAGGTCTCGCAGAGGCGCAGAGGTGGCAGAGACCGCGGAGCGGCATGTCGCGGATTCGGGCCTCTGCGTTCCTCGCGTACTCTGCGCCTCTGCGAGAGGCTCTTCTCTTCGGGATTTCGCCCCCGGGAACGCACGGCGCGGCTCAGGTGCGGGAGGCGTGTTTGCGGCGATCGAACAGCGGCTGGACGTAGAAGCACCAGCAGATGCCCAGCAGGAGCATCCACAGGCCTGCCTTGACCAGCGGCCAGGCCGGGTCGCGGACCACCGAGAACCCGCTGTAGTCCGGATCGCGGGCGCTGGCGTCGGACTGGAAGAAGGCGTAGCCGGCGTGGGTGGCCGGCGTGTTGACCTCCATCACCCCCGAGCCGACCTCGATCCCCTCCTCCAGGAAGCTCACGTGGCTGCGCCAGTCCCGGGGCGGTCGGTCGGTGTTGTTCGCCAGCACGATCCCGAACCCGGACGAACCGGCGCCCTCGTCGTCGGCCTCCCGGCCGATCCAGGTGGCCCCCTGCTCGGTGTTGGACAGCAGCCAGCGCTCCTCGGTGCCCGAGGGGCCGTCGATGCGCAGCTTCAGGGCCGTGCGGGCCACGGCCTCGATGCCGGTGGCCTCGGCGTCGGCTGTCGTGACCAGCTCGGTGGACTCCACGGCGGAGCCGAGGACCTGGACGATCGTCAGGGGCTCGTCCAGGCCTGGCAAGGACAGCTCCGTGCCGCCCCTCAAGGCGACGGGCGCCACGGGCTGTAGGCTCTCTTCCGAGTCCGAGTCCGAGCCGATGTGTCGGACCACCGAGTCCGAGTCCGAGTCGATGTGTCGGACCACCGAGTCCTCGGTCCCGGAGATCACCGCCGCCAGTGCGTCACCACTCTCGGCCATCAGCACTCGCACCCACGCCCCCGTGGGCGCACACCAGTAGTCGTAGTCGAACGACGCCTGCAGTCCGTCCCAGGGCAGCTGGGTGAAGCCCTTGAGCCGGGGGTCGGAGAACATCAGGTAGGAGCCGCCCTCGCCGGTCTCGTCCTCGAGCCTCACCCGCAGGGCGGGATTTCGCGGGAAGCCCTCGGCCACCGCCGGGATCTCGCCGACCCGGAAGTCGGGGACCACCTGCTCGGCCGTGCCGCTGAACCGGCCGAGGACGAAGCTGCCGCCCTCGACGAGCCGGACCTGCTGGGGTTCGCCTCCCGCCTCGGTCAGCGTGAGGGTGCCCACCCCCTCCTCGCACGACAGATCCAGGCTGCCCGTCGCCTCGCCGCCCTCCCAGTCCTCCAGGCGGACCTTGTAGCGGTTGGTCGGATCGATGTAGAGTGGGTCGTCCCCGGACAACCACACCGGATCCGTCAGACCGAAGGCCTGGGCCGCCCCGGCGGTGTCCATCGCCAGGGCCGGGACGCCGGCCTCACCCTCGCCCGCAGGCCTCCGAACGCGCTGCAGGGACACCGCCTCGGAGATCTCCGCCAGCGTCAGCTCGTAGCCGTCCCCCGTCTCCGGATCCGTCAAGCCGTGGGTCGCCCCCTCCTCCAGCTTGACGGTGTGGCGCAGGGGCCGGGTGCTGCCGTGGCCCATGGCACCGTGGGCGCCGCTGCCCTGATGGGGATCGCTGAAGGCCAGCGCCTCGATGACCAGGTCCTCGTGGTAGTGGGTCTCGAAGTCGTCCAGCCGGATCGAGAATCCCAGGGGCTGGGACCCGGCCGGGGTCTCGCCGGTGAAGGTCGCGCTGGCCTGGCCCACCTGCATCGGCAACATCCCACGCTGGCCGGTGAAGGCCCCCAGCGTGGCACCGGCCACGATCAGCACCAGACCCAGGTGCGCCGCGTGGAAGCCCGCGTTGCGCAGCGAGACCTCGCGCCGGACCACGGCGCCGAACAGCAGGTTGGCGCTCAGCAGGTAGAACAGGCCGACGAACCACCAGGCCTTGAACAGGTCGGTCAGTTGGGCCGCTTCTGCCAGGCGGTAGATGCCGCCCAGGAGCGCCGTGTGCCTGCTGGCCATCTCCCGCGCCTCGGCCTCGCTGGCGGTCGAGGCGGCGCGCTTGGTCTCCGTCTCCCGCTCCTCGTCCGCCACGTCCTCGCCGAACACCGTGCCCAGTCGTTCCAGCCGCTGCTCCTGGACCTCGGTCAGCTCGGCGTCGCTGGACCCCGGGTGGGTGATCTTGTAGGCCAGGTGGGCCCAGGCGAACTCGGCGGTGCTGCGGAACTGGTCCTCGGTGTCGTGGGGCAGCTGAGATCGCTGGACCGTCAGCGTGCCCAGGATGCAGGCCACCGAGAGCATCACCAGCAGAATCACCGCGGTGCGGACCGAGCGCAGAACTTCCAGGCGGAAGCCCACCATCCCCCCCGCGACGGCGGCGAAGGCGATGACCCCGGCCAGGGGTACGTCGCCGAAGAACGTCTGGGCGGCGTGGAGCACCACCAGGCACACGCCCACGGCCTGCAAGATGCGTCCGACGGTGGCGCGCGCGGGCGGGGCCGCGGTGGGGTTCGGTTCGGTCAAGCTGGGGGAGATCTAACTAACCGGAGCCCTTTTGCCCAGTCCCACCCGCAGAAGGCACGTGGCATCCCGCACACTCGGTGGGGGGCGAGGTGCCCTTGGGGGGCGCCTCGTGACAGGGGATGCAGCTGTCGTGGTACGCCTTCTCCAGGTTACGGACCTGCCCCTCCCCGGCCAGGGTGTGGCACTCGGCGCAGGGCTTGGTCCCCACCTCGGCCATGTTGTGATGGCAGCGCAGGCAGGGCACCGTGCGGTCCATGGCGTGGGCCTGGTGCTTGAGCGTCACCGGCGCCTGGGTCGCCCCCTTGGTCTTGAGCAGCATGGTCTCGGCCATGCCTGCGGCCAGCACGGCGATCGGAGTCCCGAGGACCAGGGCGGGTACCAGCCAGCGAAACAGTTGCTTCATGTCTTCTCCTGACGTGCGGGCAGCGGCATTCCTTCACCGGTCTGCCCCGGATCGCCCATCCACTCCTTGGGCGCGTCGCTGATCTCGATCCCCATGGCGTCGGCCAGCACGGCGTCGAAGGTCGACGTGGCGCGGCGCAGCAGCATCTTCTTGTCCCGGAAGGGGAGAAACGCGCTCTTGAACCCGTTGACCATCACCCAGCGCAGCTCCTGGGCGGTGAGATTCCAGTGCTGGGCTGCGATCCGGTACTCCCGGGAGACGGTGGTGTCGGTGACCAGGCGGTTGTCGGTGTTCAACGTCACCCGCAGCCCCAGGTCCAGATAGAACTTGAAGGGGTGGCGGTCCAGGCTCCTGGCGCTGCCGGTCTGCACGTTGGACGACACGCACATCTCCAGCGGGATGCGGTGGTCGTTGACGTAGTTGAGCAGGTCCCCGTCCTCGCGCAGCCGCACCCCGTGGCCGATGCGATGCGCACCGCAGTAGTGGACCGCCTGGGCCACCGACTCGGGGCCGTAGGCCTCGCCGGCGTGCAGGGTGCAATTGATGTTGTTGTTGAGGATCAGATAGAAGGCCTGCCGGTGGTGCTTGGCCGGGTAGTCCTCCTCGGCGCCGGCGAGGTCGAAGCCCACCACGCCCCGGTTCTTGAAGGCCACCGCCAGCTCGGCCAGCTGCAGGCTGGACTCGGGCGAGATGTTGCGCATCCCGCAGATGATCACGCCGGTGAGGATGTCGTAGCGCCGTTCGGCCTGGGCCAGGCCGTCGAGCACCGCCTGGACCACCTGGTCCTGGCGCAGCCCCTGCTGGGTGTGGAGGATGGGGCTGTAGCGCACCTCCATGTAGTAGACGTTCTCGCGGGCAGCGTCCTCGGCCAGCTCGAAGGCGGTCCGCCGCAGGGCGTCGTAGGTCTGCATCACGGCGATGGTGTGGTCGAAGGGGCGCAGGTACTCCACCAGATCGGTGCGGATCTCCCCGAGCTTGAGGATCCGCTTGAGGTCCTCGGGCTGGTCCGCGGGCAGCTCCACCCCGGCCACCTCGGCCAGCTCGAGCATGGTCTCGATGCGCAGGGAGCCGTCCAGGTGGACGTGGAGGTCCGCCTTGGGGATCGCGTGGAGCAGGTCGTCGTCGAGCGTCAACTGTGGCATGGGCGCCTCCGCGGGGCCATCCTATCCAACCGCACCTTGACCCCGAAACGATTTGGACCGGCCCGCCGCCGCCGCCGCCGCCCAGTGGCGGGCGACCTGGCCCGGCGTCGTGAACCAGACGTCCCCGTTTTCGGCCAGCTCCCCCAGCAGCGCCCCCAGCAGGTCACGCTGGACCCGCTGTCCCCCCTGGTCTGGCGAGAGGCGAATGGTCAACGTGGCCAGTCCGCGCCGCTCGCGGATGGCCAGCACCTTGCGTCGCAGCAGGTCCAGGAAGTCCAGCCCCTCGTACCCCTGGCTCCTCAGCGCCTGGTCCGGAGGGGTGGTCACCGGGACCTCCATGATCGGAGGGTTGGAGAACGGGAAGCTGACCGCGCCGCCGCGGACGGTGCCGGTCACGGGGCAGCGGGCGGCGTCGGGGATGCTGGAGTCGTAGGCGAAGCGCTCGGCCAGGGCCTCGAGCAGGGGCCGAGTGACCCGGGACGAGCGGTGGCGGTAGCCCTGGATCCGGTGCCGCTCCACCAGGGGCTGGATCCGGTCGAGGGCCTTGCGGATGCGCGCCGGTCGGGCGTGGGCCAGCCTGGGTGCCAGGGTGGAGCCGAGCAGCGCCACCTCGCCCCCCTCCAGCCCCACGTCCTGCAGCCCCTCGTGGTCCCACAGATCGGGCAGCCCGGCCACGAAGAAGGTCGACGGCGCCCCGTGGGCATTGCCCTCGGCCATGACCTTGCCCACCAGCCTCATGCCATCCGGGCTCGTCACCTCGTAGGTGAGGCACAGCGCGTAGCGCTTGTCCCGGGGCCAGGGGTTGCCCAGCAGCTCCCCGGGGCCGTCCTCGCGTTCCTCCACCAACCCCTCGTACAGGTGCCGCCGGTAGCGATCGACCCGGGGCTCGTCGGGCCAGCGCAGGCCCCGGTCCGAGTCCGCCGTCGGTGGTGGCGGCTTCCGCCCCGCGAGCGAGCGCCGGAGCGCGGCCGTGCTGCGCTGGACGGGGTTGGGGACCTTGCTCCACCAGGGGGGCCGCGGGGGCAGGTAGTGGCGCTCCAGCAGCTGGCGCAGCACCAGGTGGGGGTTGCCGGGCAGCAGCAGGGTGCCGTCCGGAGCCTCGGTGACCGCCGCCATCGGGTCGTTGCGGAAGAACGCCAGGCAGTCGCGCAGGTCCCGGGGCGAGCGGGTCAGGCCCGAGAAGCGGACGGGGCGGCCCACCAGCTCGTCCAGGGCCGCGAAGAAGTCGGGCTCCTCCCGGTCCCAGGCGGCCAGGAAGCGCAGGTAGGGGTGGGGGTCGGCGATGCTCATGCGCGTGACGGACACAGATCCGCGACCGGACAGCGGTCGCACTCGGGGTTGCGGGCGAAGCAGCAGCGCCGCCCGTGCCAGATCAGCTGATGGTGGCCGCGGGACCAGCGCTCGCGATCGATGCGGGCTGTCAGGTCCCGTTCCACCCGGGTGGGGTCCTGCTGGTCACTCAGCCCCAGCCGCCGGGCCAGCCGGCCCACGTGGGTGTCCACGGCCAGGGCGGGCACTCCGAACGCGTTGGACAGGATCACGTTGGCGGACTTGCGGCCCACACCGGGCAGCGACATCAGCTCCTCGCGCGTCCGCGGGATCTCGCCGCCGAAGCGCTCCAGCACCGCCCGGCTCGAGCCGATGATGCTGCGGGCCTTGGAGCGGCCGAGGCCGCAGGAGCGGATCTCGTCCTCGAGCTCCGCCGGATCCGCGGCGGCGAAGGCCTGCAGATCCGGGTAGTGGGCGAACAGGGCGGGCGTGACCAGGTTGACCCGCGCGTCGGTGCACTGGGCCGACAGGATCACCGAGACCATCAGCTGTACGGGATCCCGGTGGTCGAGCTGGATCCCGGCCTGGGGGTACTCGACCTCCAGCCGATCGAGGATCTCCGCCGCTCGCCGGCGTTCGGCCGCCGACGGCTCCGGCGACCCCTTCTTCGAACGCGTCCGCGCCATCGGCCGCATGATCCGCCTTTCCGGCGGACGGAGCAAGGAAAGGGGCGCGCGCGGGCAATAGTCCGCGGGGATCGGCCGTTGCAACCACCGGATGTCGCCCGTTGTCCGACGTCGGACCCTGCGGGGGATGGGGGTGGGCGTCGCCCGCGTCCCGGGGGGGGGGGGTGCCTCGCCGGCGGCGGCGCAGTACTCGCTCGTCCTGACGCCCGATTCCGGGTGGGAGTCCCCCACGAGCCAGCACGAGATCGGGGAGACCCTGGCCCGGGCCGGGGACGTGGACGGGGATGGTCTGGACGACCTGTTGCTCGGGTCGCCCGACATACCCCTGGGCGGGGCGGTGTACCTGGTCCTGGGGAGGGAGGAGGGGTGGCCCGAGCTGGCGAGCGGCGGGGAGGCGGACGCGTCCTTCCTCGGCGAGGTGGACAATGACGACGCCGGCCGGGGCCTGTCCGGGGCGGGCGACCTGGACGGAGACGGGTACGACGACTTCCTGATCGGGGCGCCGGAACACGAGGTGGAGGGACAGGCAAAGGGCAAGGTCTACCTGATCCGCGGCCGGCCGGAGGGCTGGGACCTGGCCACCCCCCTGGGTCAGGTCGAGACCTCGTTCCTGGGCCAGGACTTCACCGAGGACGCGGGGGCTGCCCTGGCCGGGGGTGGCGACCTGGACGGGGACGGGTTCCCGGACTTCGCCATCGGTGCACCCTTCGACGACGAGGTCGCCTCCAACGCGGGCGAGGTCTACCTGTTCTTCGGCGGGGCGGTGGCCTGGGGACCGGAGACTCCCGTGGGGGACGCCGACGGATCGCTGCGCGGCGCCGCCGAACAGGACCGCGCGGGTACGGCGCTGGCCCTCGGCGGTGACCTGGACGGGGACGGGCTCGCCGATCTGGTGGTGGGGGCCCCGTCGGAGAACGTGCCCGACGGGAACCCGGGCCGGGTCTACCTGGTGCCCGGCCAGCCCGGCGGGTGGGGCCCGGACACGGACATCGAGGGCGTCGCGCTGGCGAGCTTCGTTGGCGAGGAGGTGGACGACCAGGCGGGCTGGGCCCTCTCCACCGGCGGGGACGTCAACGGCGACGGGGTCGGCGACCTGCTGATCGGGGTGTGGAACCACGCGGACGGCGGGCTGGAGGCGGGCCGAGCCTATCTGGTGTTCGGCCGGCCCAGCGGATGGTCGTTGGACACCGGCCTCGGCGAAGCGGACGTGGTCCTCCTGAGCGAGGCCCCTGGCGCCTGGACCGGCTACTCGGTGGCCCTGGACGGGGACGTGGACGGCGACGGGCTGGACGACCTGTGGATCGGTGCGCCCCAGGCCCCCGGCGATGGGGAGGAGGACGGCCGGGCCCATCTGGTGCTGGGCCGGGAGCAGGGCTGGGCGCCCGAGATGGACCTGGCCCACGCCAACGGGACCCTCGAGGGGGCCGAGGACGACTGGCTCGGGTTCGCGGTGGCCCACGGCGGGGACGCGGACGGCGACGGGCGCGGGGATCTCTGGGCCGGGGCGCCGCGCCGGGAGGGGGCCCTCCTGGGACACGACGGTGTCGGCCAGCTGGTCCTGGGGTTCGCCTGCGTGGACGCGGACGGCGACGGCGTCGACGTGTGTCACGGGGACTGCGACGACGCGGACGCCTCGGTGTACTGGGGCGCCCCGGACGACCCCTGTGATGGCCGGGACACGGACTGCGACGGGGTCCTCGACGAGTTCGTCGACCTGGACGGGGATGGGTTCTCGGTGTGTGACGGGGACTGCAACGACCACGACGCGGCGGCGTACCCGGGGGCGACGGAGCTCTGCGACGACCAGGACACGGACTGCGACGGCGAGCTCTCCGGGGACGAGATCGACGACGACGGAGACGGGTTCACCGAGTGCGGGGGGTGGGCATCGGAGCCGGACTGTGACGACGGGGACGCCGGGATCTACCCGGGGGCCGAGGAGGAGTGCGGGGACGGCGTGGACAGCGACTGCGGGGACGACCTTCACCTGGAGCAGGACGACGACGGGGACGGTTACCTGGAGTGCGGTGGCGACTGCGACGACGATCGCGACGACGTGTACCCGGGCGCGGACGATGTGTGCGGGGACGCCGTGGACGCCGACTGCGGCGGTGACCTGTTCGACGAGATCGACCAGGACGAGGACGGGTTCCCACCCTGCGCGGACGACTGTGACGACTTCGACGGGGCGGTCTACCCCGGCGCCCCCGAGGTGCCCGACCTGCGGGACAACGACTGCGACGGCGAGGTCGACGAGGCCGCGCTGGCCGAGGCCCTGTCGGAAGGCGACGACCCCGGGGGCGAGCCGGACGATGGGCCGGGGACGGGGGGCGGGTGTGCGTGCATCGAAGGAGCGCCCGCGACCCGGGAGGGGCCCGGAGTCCTCGGACCCGTACTCCTGGCGATCGGAGTCCTTTCCGCCCGGCGGCTCCGGCGGCCTCTTCGCCGGCGCACCCGGCGACGTGTCCGGGCCCTGGTCCTCTCTCTCCCCTTCGTGTGGACGGTCTCGGGCTGTCCCGACCCGACCCGTTCAGACGACGACGACGCGACGGCGGACGACGACGACGCGAGCGCGGCCGACGACTGCGACGGCGGGGTCCCCGCCTCCTGCAACCGCTACAACACGCTGGGCAGCTTCGACGTGTCCCAGCGGGACCTGTGGCTGTACATCAAGGGCCGCTACCTGTCGGACCCCTACCCCGGCACGGCCTACAAGGTCGCCGAGGAGGGGGCCTGCGCCTTCTTCCAGCTCGATCCGCCGCCGTTTTGCGATCCCCCCTGCGAGTGGCCAATGGAGTGCGGCTTCGGCGACGAGTGCCGGCCCTACCCGGCCTTGCTGGACGTGGGGGACCTGGTGGTCTCGGGGGTGGGCTCCTCGATCACCCTGCCCTTCACCCAGTACGGCGACTACGCCTGGGACGGCTCGGGGGCGGGGCTCCAGCCCGGGACCCCCGTGGCAGTGGACGTGCAGGGTGGCTCGGGCGTGGGGCCGTTCCGGCTCTGCGCCACCGCCCCCCCCGAGCTGCTGCTGCCCGAAGACTCCCTGGAGCTGCGGGCCGGACAGGACGGCACCTTCGACTGGCTCCCCACCGCGTACACCTGGGGCGCCCACCTGCACCTGCTGCTCATCGTCCACGACCACGCCTACTCGGGCGCGTACGTCGAGTGCACGGCCGAAGACGAGCACGGCAGCCTGGTCATCCCCGCCGACATAGTCGACCGCTTCCAGGAAGCCAACGTCAACTCCTGGGGCTCCGACGCCTTCTACGTCACCGCCTCCCGCCGCAACCGCGTGGCCACCGAGACCGACCTGGGCTGCGCCGAACTCGTCGTGCGCTCCCGCCGCCACTTCGACGGGACCTTCGTGGTGGACGGGGACGACTGAACGGACTCAGGGCGACGCGAACCCACGGTCGGAGAGCAAGGCCCTGTCGAAGGTGAGGACCTCCGTGCAGCCGGCCCGGGTGGCGCGGGCACGGATCAGGTAGTCGGAGAAGTCGCCGCGGCCGTGGCGGGTGGCGGCCAGGGCGTCGAGTACGGTGTCCCGGTCCTCGATGACGAGCTCGGAGACGTGGAGCAGGCCGTCGAGCACGGCCAGGATCTTCTCGCGCTCGAAGCGGTAGCCGCGGGCCATGACCCAGACCAGCTCGCACAGCACGATCTGGGGGACGAAGAGGGGAACGCCGGCGACGCTGGCTCCGTCCATGGCCTCCACGGCGCGCCGCGTCTGTTCCTCGTCGTCGCGGACCAGGTAGCGGAGCAGGACGTTGGTGTCGAGGGCGATCACGGGTCCGTCTCCGCGGCGTGGGCGTAGCGGTCGATGTCGTCCAGGCTCAGGTGCCTGCCCTCGGGGGCGGACAGCATGCCGCACAGGGAGGCCAGGGCCCGCGACACGCGGCTCACCTGCAGCGAGCCGTCGTCGAGGAAACGGAACTCCAGGTGATCCCCGGTGTCCACGCCCAGGCGGTCGCGGACGGCCTTGGGGATGGTGATCTGTCCCTTGCTGGTCAGCTTCGCCGTGGGCATCTCGCTTCTCCTTACTCATGGTAAGGAGCGGGGCGGGAGCCGTCAAGGAACAACGTCGGCCGGACCATCGGCTACCATGGCCCGGCGAGGACATCGATGGCGAAGACGACCCAGCGCAAGCCCCCCTGGCTGCGGGTGAAGGTGCCCGGTGGGGGGGCGCACGGGGCGATCCTGGCGCGGCGCAAGGCGCGGGGGCTGGCCACGGTGTGCGAGGAGGCGCTGTGCCCCAACCGGGCCGAGTGCTGGGAGTGCGGCACGGCGACCTTCATGGTCATGGGGGCGGTGTGCACGCGGGGGTGTCGGTTCTGCTCGGTGGGCACGGGCGGGGAGGGCCAGCCGCTGAACCCCGAGGAGCCGGCCAAGCTGGCCGAGACCGTGGCCGAGCTTCAGCTGCGATACGCGGTGATCACCAGCGTGACCCGGGACGATCTGCCCGACGGCGGGGCCGCCCACATCGCGGCCTGCGTGACGGCGCTACGCGATCGTGTCGAGGGTCTGCTCGTGGAGGTGTTGATCCCGGATCTGGGCGGGGATCGGGGGGCGCTGTCGACGGTGGCCGCTTCCGGTCCCGCGGTCCTGGGCCACAACGTCGAGGTGGTGGAGCGGCTGACCCCGCAGATCCGCGACCGACGGGCGGACTACCGGCGCTCCCTGGGGGTGCTGCGGACGCTGCGGGAGCTGGCGTCGGCGACACAGAAGATCAAGAGCGCCCTGCTGGTGGGCCTGGGGGAGACCGACGACGAGGTGGAGCAGACCCTGCGCGACCTGCGGGAGGCCGGCTGTCAGATGCTGGCCATCGGCCAGTACCTGCAGCCCAGCCGGAACCACCACCCGGTGGCCGAGTACCGGGAGCCTGCCTGGTTCGACGACGTGGGGAGACGGGCCCGCGAGATGGGCTTCGACCACGTGGCCTCGGGGCCTCTGGTCCGATCCAGCTACCGGGCGTCGGAGCTGTACGTGGAGGGCTGGCTCCGGGCGCCTCGCTAGCGGCCCGGAAGGCGCTTGCGGATGGAGCGCTGGAGTCTCAGCAGGGGGGCCATGAGGATCGCGTACAGCCTGTCGAGGGCGCCCACCTCCGGCCCGGTGCTGGGGCCGGTCTTGCGCAGGATCAGCAGCGAGCCCACCAGCGCCTCCCGCTGGTAGTGGGGGTGGCGGCGCAGGAAGCGGTCCACGGCCAGGCGCACGCCGGGGGCGTCGGGGCGGTAGTCGTGCAAGCAGATCACGCCGCCCACGGCGACCCGCCGGGCCCAGCGCAGGTCGGTGGTGACCCCGGGGATCCGGTGATCGCCGTCGATGAACACGAAGGCCAGGGGATCGTCGTCCGCGGGCAGCTCGGCCAGGGCCTGTGCGCTGGTCATCTCGAGGATCCGGACAGCGTCGGACAGGCCCTCTTCGGCCAGGTTTGCGCGGACCTTGTCGGCCTGGCCGCCGAAGTAGGTCATCGGATCCACGGTCACGAAGGGGGGGCGGTCGGCGTCGTCGAACTGCCGCATCAGGTGGATCAGCGTGCGGGCGTACGCGGTCCCGATCTCCAGACAAGGGCCATCGACAGACAGCTCTCGAAGGACTCGAGAGAGGGCCTCGAGTTCGTGTTCGGGAAGGGGCATGTCCGAGGGGCTAGAAGGCGCCGCACTCGTCGGCGATGAGCAGGCCCTCGGCCAGGGCGGTGCCGAGCTCGGCCCTCACCAGGCCACCCTCCTCGTGCTCGATGAGGCGGACCCAGACGTCGTCGCCGGTCAGGGCGGCCACGTCTCCGGACTGGCGGAAGTAGACCTCGGCGTGACGGGCCTCGGCCGCCCCGGGCTCGGCGGCGCTGGTCCCGGGGTACAGCCCTGCCCAGTCCTGGGTCGCACCGCGTTCGGTCAGGATCCAGATCGACTCGCCTGGCTCGTGGGTGCCGTCGAGGGTGGCGCCCATCTGGGAGCAGTCGGTCTTCAGCTGGGTGACCAGCAGCCAGCCCTCGACCACGGCGCCGGTGTCCTGGTGGCCGAAGATCACCGAGCGAATGGGCCTGGGGACTCCGTCGCCTACCATGCCGCTGCCGGAGCAGGCCGGGGCCGCGCCCAGGGCGGCAAGGAGCAGCAGGGCGTACCCGCGGGGGGGCAAGGTCAGCTCCCCGCCCGCTCGATGGCTCCGCAGACCTCGGCCACGAAGGGGCCGTACATCACCCCCACGTCCAGCCGGGCGTCGGCCTCGCCCGCGTCCTCGTAGGTCTGGATCTGGACGAAGCCGCCCTCCTCGGAGGGGATCAGCTCGCCGTCGAAGAACACCACCGAGGCGGAGGCCCGGTTCATGCCCATGTCGTCCAGGGCCAGGGTCTCGGCGGCGGCGCCGGGGTAGAGCCCGTCCCAGGTCAGCGACGGCTCCCGCCGCAGCAGGGACAGGGAGTGGCGGCCGCCGAGCCAGGAGTTGTAGGCGTCCGAGAGATCGCCCTCGTCCACGTACTCCACCAGCTGGTTGCACTCGAACGAGGCGCCGGACAGCAGCACCAGGGCCTCGGACCAGGTCTCCCGGTCGATGGGCAACAGCAGGGCCGACGTCAGCTCCTCGGGGGCGGCCGGGCCGGCGATGCCCTCCTCTTCGGCGCAGCCGGTCACGGCGAACAGCGCCAGCATCGAACAGACGACCGCGATCCCTCTCACGGGGTCCCTCCCTCGGCCTGCAGGGCCTCTTCGGCCCGCTGCTTGCGGCCCGCAGGGGCCTCGTACTTCCTCGCCGGCGGCGGCGAGACCCGCACCCCGATCAGTCGCAGCTGGCGCATGACCGCCAGCCACAGCAGCACCACCCCCAGGAAGGCCACCGGGAAGGTGGCCACCTGCAGGACGCTGCGCGAGAGCATCAGCAGCCGGTCCGCGGGGGTGATCTCGACCACGTCCACGGTCGCGGTGACCGACTGAGTGGCCTGGAACCAGGCCGACGTGGCGGTGACCTCCATGCGCAGGGTCTCGGACCTGGACGAGACGTGCACGTTGCGCTCCATCTCGTAGGTCTCGTAACGGACGCCGTCCTCGCGATGGGTCCGCACCACTTCGCTGCCGAAGTAGATGTAGGCGTAGGTCACGTAGCGCGACGAGGAGCTGCCGGGCCGGAAGGCCTTGACGTCGAACTGGACGCTCTCCCCCGCGTTGGGATCCCGCTCCTCCAGGTCGAGGTAGAAGTCGTAGCGGGCCCCGGCCCGGTGATCGATGGTGAACTCGGCCTTGGACGCCAGCAGGTTGTTGGGATCGATGAGTATGTCCTGGGACTGGACCGCGCCGGCTCGGCTGGACGGCCGGATCACCAGGGAGGCCACGAAGCAGCCCGCCCCCACGGCGATCAGCAGCAGCCCCGCGATCGCAAACAGGGCGGTGCGTTTGAATCCCCCGACCACGGAGACCCGGGAGCGGCGCTCGATGGGCCGGGGGCGATCCGCGTTGCTGGATTTGTTCTTGGCCATACCTCGCCCCACGTTCCTACTACGACCGGGGTGGGCGGGTCCACCTTCCGGGCCCACGGGGCCACGGGCCTCGCGCGCCCGCGTGGCTGCGCCCGTGGATCTGCTATTCTTCCGCGACCTCGCGCCGGGGGGCGCGGGGTGGAGGCGATGGATGAGACGACGGGTCGTGATCACGGGGATGGGTCTGGTCATCCCCCACGGGCAACAGGTGGACGCGGTGTGGGCGCGGATCGTGGCAGGCGAGGGCGCGCTGCACCGGCTCCAGAAGTTCGATCCGGTGGACTTCCCCACCCAGATCGGCGGCGAGGTGCTCTACGAGGTGGACGCACCCGAACAGGTCGGGCCCTACCCGGTGGACGGCGACGCCCTGGCGTTCACCGCCGGGTCGGTGCGGTCGGCGGTCGAGGACGCCGGGCTCGAGCCCCCCGAGGACCCCTCGCGGCGGGCGGTGGTGCTGGCCACCGGCATCGGCAAGGCCTCGCTGGAGAAATTCGGCCCGCCCGCGGCCCGCTTCTACGCCGAGGACGAGAACGCCTGGAAGATGGACCTGCGGGAGTTCTTCGCCTTCATGCAGGAGCAGCCCGAGGCCGGTGAGCTGGACGGGTTCTACATGGACACGGCCCCCGGCATCGCGGCGGTGCTGGCGGGCGCGGGCCAGGTGTACGACACGGCGTCGGCCTGCGCGTCCGGCTCCCACGCCATCGCCGACGGGGCTCAGCTGATCCGCCGCGGCGAGGTGGACGTGGCGCTGGTGGGCGGAGTGTGCACGGCGGTGAACCGGGCCATGGTGCCCGGCTTCTCGGTGCTCCAGGCCCTGAGCCAGCGCAACGACGAGCCGGAGAAGGCCAGCCGCCCCTTCGACGCGGGCCGGGACGGCTTCGTGATGAGCGAGGGGTCGGCGGTGATGGTGCTCGAGGATCTGGAGCACGCACAGGCGCGCGGCGCGACGATCCACGCCGAGGTGCTGGGGTTCGGCTACGCCACCGACTCCTATCGCCTGACGGACCCCGAGCCCGAGGGCAGCGGCATGGCCCTGGCGATGAAGCGGGCGCTGGAGGACTCCGGCGTCGACCCGACCGAGGTCACCTACGTCAACGCCCACGGCACCTCCACGTCGCGCAACGACGCGGCCGAGACCCTGGCGATGAAGAAGGCCTTCGGCGACCACGCGTACCAGCTGGCGGTGAGCTCCACCAAGTCGATGGTGGGCCACCTGATCCACGGGGCGGGCACGGCCGAGGCGATCTTCTGCGTCAAGGCGATGCAGGACAGCGTGCTGCCGCCGACCATCAACTACGAGGAGCCGGACCCGGCCTGTGACCTGGACTACGTCCCCAACCAGGCGCGGGAGGCCGAGGCCCGCACCGTGATGAACAACTCCTTCGGTTTCGGCGGCCAGAACGTGTCTCTGGTCCTGCGCCGGTGGGAGGGCTGAGCCATGCGCGTACCGATCACCGGAGTCGGCGCCATCACCCCGTTCGGCCTGGGCGCCGAGCCCCTGTGGCAGGCCCTGGCCGACGGGACCTGCGGCATCACACCGCTGGCCGAACCCCTGGACCTGGTGCGGCCGGGGTACGGCGGCCAGGTCACCACCCGCTGGCCCGAGCTGCGGCCCCTTCCCGGGGCCAAGGGCCATCGGCCGCTGACCATGACCCGCTACACCTATCTGGCGTGCGGGGGCATCGGCGCCGCGCTGGGCAGCGCCGGCGTCGATCTGGACGCGGACGCGGAGCAGCGGGGGCTGTACCTGGGCTCGTACTGCAACATGGACGCGATGCCCAAGTACATCCGGCTGGCGCACATCATCGCCGACCGGAAGGCCTGGGAGGGGGAGCCCCACCGCATCGACGACGAGCGGGTGATGCTGGGGCTCAAGCGGTTCACCGGCTTCGAGTTCCTCAAGCTGATGAACAACATGCCCACCGCCCACGGGGGCATCCAGGCCGCCTGCAAGGGGCCGTGCAACACCTTCTTGGGATTCGCCGCGGCCGGGCTGCAGGCCGTGGGGCGCGCCGGGCGGGCCATCGAGGACGGGCAAGCGGACTCGATGGTGACCGGCGGCGTCGGGGCCTCGGTGGCCGACCAGGTGATGCTGACCCGCGGATTCCGGTTCATGCTCTCGTCGCCGGACGCGGCGCCGGACCAGGCCTGCCGGCCCTTCGACCGGGGCGCCACCGGGATCGTGCCCGGTGAGGCGGGCGGGTTCCTGGTGCTGGGCAAGCCCGGCACGGGTGGGATCCCCGCGGACGCGCAGGTGCTGGGAGAGGTGGCGGGGTTCGCCACGGCCTTCGAGCCGCCGGCGGCGTACCCCGGAACCCCCGAGGGTGGCGGCGCAGCGGTGGCCGCGGCGAAACGGGCGCTGGACGAGGCGGGCTCGGAGCCGGATCTGGTGGTGCTCACCGGCTGGTCCTGGGCGCCCATGGACGCCCTGGAGGCGGCGGTCCACGGCGAGGTGCTGGGCGAACGCGCGGGTGAGGTGCCCGCGCTGGTCCTCGGCCCGACCCTGGGCTCGGTGGAGGCGGCCTCCGGCCCCCTGGGCGCGGTGGTGGCCCTGCGAGCCATGGCCGAGGGCATGGTCCCCGCCTGGCCCAACCTGACCGACCCGATCCCCGCCTGGCGCGGCCCCACCGACACGGCCGCCCGCAAGGCCGACATGAAGACCGCCCTGATCCTCTCGGTCTCCCCCGAAGGCTCCCACGCCGCCCTCGTCGTTCGTTCGGCCGTGTAGCAAGAGAGACGAGATCTCGCGCAAAGGCGCAACCAGCCTCTTCTTTGCGCCTTGGCGTTCCTTGCGCCTTGGCGCGAACCCTCCTCTCCTCGCGGAAGCCCGAGGAGGGTCCGGGGGGGGGAGATCAGCGCCGGGAGCGGCGGAGGAGGCCGGTGAGCAGGAGGGCCAGGAGCAGGGCCGCGTGGCCGGAGATGGCGGGGTCCTCACCCAGACGGCAGCGCATCCCGTAGGGCCCGCCCCGCGGGTCGTAGGCCATGTCGTCGTCGTCGTCGTCGTCGTCGGCCACACACTCGTCGTCGTAGCTGTCCGCCGCCTCGTCACAATCGTTGTCGATGCCGTCGTCGCAGATCTCGGTCAGCTCGGGGCTGCGGTCCGCGTCGTGGTCGTCGCAGTCCCCGTCGCAGATCGGGACCCCGTCGCCGTCCTCGTCGGCCTCGGTCTCGAAGTCGTTCATGCAGTCCTGGTCGAGGCCGTCGCCGCAGATGTCGTAGGCGCCCGGGTAGAAGCTGTCGTCGGTGTCGTTGCAGTCGTAGGGATCGTCGCACTCGGAGTAGCCGTCGCCGTCGTCGTCGAACTCCTTGTGATCCTCCACACCGTCGCAGTTGTTGTCCGGCACGCCGTCACAGATCTCCGGGGCGCTGGGGTTGACGTCGGGGTTGTTGTCGTCGCAGTCCCCGCCCGTGTGCCAGAAATCGCCGTCGTTGTCCGGGCAGTCCAGGGGCCAGGTCCCCGTCGGCTCCGCCTCGCCGTCGGTCTCGCACCAGTAGTAACCCTGCTCCGCATTCCAGCCGCACGAGGCGTGCCCAACGCACGACAGCCGGCAGGTGACCCCGGTGGGGTCGCACCAGAACACGAACAGGGAGTTGCAGCAGCCCTCCCAGGTCAGCGAGGGCTCGCAGTACTCGGCGTAGACCTCCGCGTTGGGTACGTCACAGGGGGGATCGGCAGCCGCGGGAGCGGCGAACGACGCCATGGCGATGGCCATCACGGCTCTGCGAAAGGACATCCTCGCTCCCATCACTGCTCCCACTGGAAGGGCACCGAGATCGTCTTGCCGGCCACGACCTCGACGGTCACGAACTGCTCGTGGCCATCGGTCTGTCGCACCATCTTGATCTTGTGCGTGCCCGGCGACAGCTCGATGCCCCGGGCCGTCACGAACGTCGTCCCCTTCGACACCCCGTCCACGTAGACCTTGGCTCCGGGGTAGGCGTTGATCTTGACCACCCCGCCGTCGGCGGAACCCGTCTCGGTCTCGGTCTCGGTCTCGGTCTCGGTCTCGGCCTCGGCCTCGGTCTCGGTCTCGGACTCGGACTCGGTCTCTGACTCGGACTCGGACTCGGTCTCGGCCTCGGTGGGGCGGCCCCCCGCCTCGGCTGCCGCCGCGGCCTCTGCCCGCTCCCGCTCGCGCTTCCGCTCCCGCTCCGCCCTCCGCTCTTCGGCGGCCTCCGCCTCGGCTCGCCTGCGGGCCTCCGCTTCGGCGGCCGCTGCCGCGGCGTCGGCGTCCACGGCGGGGGCCGTGGTCTCGGCCGCCCCGTCCGCGGGGGCCGTGGTCTCGGCGACCTCCCCGTCGGTCCCGTCGGTCCCGCCGCCGGCGACCGTCCGGACCAGGCGCCCGGCCAGCGCCGTCAGGCCGATCAGCAGCACCAGGATCACCGGCAAGACGAGCAGGGCGATCAGCAGCAGGCGGCGCCCGGGAAGGGCCGAAGCCACCAGTCGGTCGGTGGAGGCGTCCTGGGGCTCGGGCGCGTCCTCGGGCTCGGGGAGGCTGTCGACCCCCCAGGACTCGGCGGCCTTCTCGGCCGGGACCAGCTTGCCGGTGGAGTCGCGCCTGTACCCGGGGAGTTCGAAGAAGGTGGCGGTGGACGGAGCCCGCATCCCGGGCCCGAGCACCCTCGCCTTGGCGGCCTCCTCCCGGGAGACCTGGGCCTCGGGATCGTCCAGCAGGTTGGCCAGGAAGGTGGCCGGGTCGGTCTCGTCGTCCAGCTTGCGGCGCAGGATCCGCAGGGTCTCGATCAGCTCCTCGGTGGACTTGTAGCGGTCATCGGCCACCGGCTGGCGCAGCTTGACGAAGATCTCCGCGAGCCCCGGAACCGACGCCTCCACGTCGTCCGCCCGGTAGTCGGCGGGGGTGTTGACCACGGTCATCAACTGGCTGGCCATGGAGTCGGCCTGGATCAGCTGTTCGCCCACCGCCAGCTCGAACAGGATCGCTCCGAAGGCGAACAGATCCGACGCGAAGGAGACCTTCTTGCCGTAGGCCTGCTCCGGGCTCATGTAGGCCGCGGTCCCCCGGGTCACCCCGGTGGCGGTGCGCGGGCCCTGGGTGTTGATGGCCTTGGCGATGCCGAAGTCGAAGATCTTGGCCACCCCGTCGGTGGACACCAGCACGTTGCCGGGCTTCAGGTCCCGGTGGACCATCTGCAGCGCGTTCCCGTCGTCGTCCCGCAGGGAGTGCACGTACGACAGACCGCGGGCGATCTGCAGCAGCAGATCGACGATCACCGCCGGCGGTAGGGGCTCCTGTCGCTTGATGGCCATGCGGCGGATGATGTCGAGGGTCTGCCCCTCGACCAGCTCCATGACCATGTAGTACTGGACCTGCCCCTCGGCGTCCGGCTCCGAGCCCAGTTCGTAGACGTGCACCACGTTGGGGTGCTCGATCATCGCGGCCAGGCGGGCCTCGTTCTTGAGCGTGGAGACCACGTTGGGCGAGTTGTGGGTCAGGAAGGGGTGGATGCGCTTGATCGCGACCTTGGGGGTGTACCCGGACGTACCCACGATCTCGGCCTTGTAGACCGTGGCGAATCCTCCCGAGCCCAGCTCATCGAGGAGGCGATATCGTCCGAGCTTGCGCATCCCGTGCCTGTTCGCCGCCCTGTCTCCGATCGTACCTAAAACCCGATAACGAAGCTCAGCGTCCCACTGCTCTGGAACACCACATCCGGGATGCCCATCACCCCGCCCTGGCCGCTGACCCGCAGCATCAGCATCCGGGTCAACGGGATGTCCAGCCCCAGCTCCACCCCCAGACCCATGGGCGCCCAGGTCACCCCGGGGCGGTCGTCCAGGCCGATGCGGTAGGCCACGCCGACGAACGGCTGGACCCTGTCACCGAAGCGCAGGCGCAGGCCTCCGTGGAGTACGGGAAGGATCACCGGATCGCGGTACCCGGTGACCGGGAATCCCACGTCCACGCCGATGCCGATACACAGGGCCCGGTAGATGCGAAATGTCCCGTCGACGTTGGCGGTGGCATAGGGGAAGGGGTGGAGGTAGGACACCCCGCCGCCGAAGGCCAGCCGCACCGAGTCCGTGGGGGGTGGGATCCGCTTGCCGCCTCCGCCGTTGCGCGGTCGGTCGGGCCGGCTCCCCGAGCCCGGGTCGTCCTCGGGGACTTCCACCGGGTCTCCGAGGGCCAGCAGATCGAGCCACTCCACCGTGTGTCCCCGCTCCTCCCACAGCATCGCCCCGTCGGTGCCGTCGTAGAGCAGCACCGCGTCGACTCGCAGCGAAGAGGCCAGGGACTCGCACAGCGCGGCCGCCAGCCGCGCCACCTCGGGTTCGTTGCTCTCCAGGTGGGCCCGGATCCCGTCGGTGGTCCCGATGACGACCTCGCCCGACGGCTCCACCAGCCGCACGGAACGCCAGGTCCCGTCGCCCAGCTCCCATTGCACCAGCCCGGCGCCGGCCAGGGAGAGGGCGGCCTCCGGGGCGTTTCCGTCCAGCCGCGCGTCGACCCCGCGGGGGAGCAGGAGGGTCATCGGCACGGCCTTGACCGACGAGCGGGCGCGGCGCTCGGCCTCGAAGATCTCGTCGATCTCCGGCGGGAGGTTGGGGTCGCCCTCCAGATCCCGGTCCACGCCCAGCGCCTGCGCCATGGTGGCGGCCGCGCCGTCGAACTCGCCCAGGAAGGCCAGCGCGGCGCCCCGGTAGTAGTACACCCGGGCCAGCTCCCGGGCCGAGATCGGCTCGGTGAGACAGGGCAGGTCCTGGAGCAGGCTGTCGAGCAGGTCGATCGCCCCCTCGATGTCCATGGCCGCCATCAGCTGCATGGCCTGGGCCACGACGACGTTGGTGGACGGCACCTCGTCACGATCACAGGTGTCCTGGACCTCGGCGCCGGCGGCCACCAGCGGCACCAGCTCGGCCACGTAGGTCCAGGTCAGGGGCAGGGTCCCCGTGTGCCCGTCGGGGAGGGGGTAGGGGAAGGGGGCGGGGCCCTCCTGGTCGTCCGCCGGCGTCACCACCGCAACGCGAGCGGAGGCCACCAACGGCATCCCCAGCAGGGTCGCCAGCAGCGCGCTGGTGACGAGTCGTCCGCTCCCGATCTTCACGGCCCGTTCCCTCGGTCGATTCGGCTGATCCACGGGGCCATCCCACTTCCTGCTCGCCGCCCTGTGGCGGCTTGTCCTGCTACGTCACGCCCCGGCACAGTCGCCGTCGGGGGCCCCGGATCGCAGCCGTGGCGATGGCTCCGAAGGTCCCCTCGCGCGCCCGAGTCCCGCGCGGGCTCTCGGGCAACGGGCCGTTATACTCCTTACTGAGGCGAATTCAAGGAAAACCGGTCCTTGTAGTACGCAGCGGACGCGCGGCGGGGGCGCTCGCGCACGCGAGGGCGTCAGTCGTCGAGGACGGTGTCGCGCAGATCCGGGGCGGCTTCGATCCGCCCCCCGAGGGCCTGGTAGAGCACGGGGACCAGCAGCAGGCTCACGGCGGTGGAGACCAGCAGGCCGCCCACCACGACCCGGGCCAGCGGAGCCTGGAGCTCGCCCCCCTGGCCGGTGCCGATGGCCACCGGGAGCAGGGCCAGCACGGTGGTCAGGGTGGTCATCAGGATCGGCCTCAGCCGCTGGCGGGCGCCGGTGAGCAGGGCCTCGCGGCGGTCCAGCCCCTCCTCACGGCGCAGCCGGTTGACCAGGTCCACCATCACGATGGCGTTGTTGACCACGATCCCGGCCAGCACGATCAGACCCAGGTAGGAGTAGACGTTGAAGGTGGTGCCGGTCAGCCACAGAGCGAGCACCGCGCCCACGAAGGCGAAGGGCACCGAGCCCATGATCACCAGGGGGTGGCGCAGGCTCTCGAACTGGGCCGCCATGACCATGTAGACCAGCGCCAGGGCCAGCAGCAGCCCCACGCCCATCTGGGCGAAGGTGCCCTTCTGCTCCTCGGACTCGCCGGCGACCACCACGTCGAAGGCGTCGTCCCGGGGGATGGCCTGCAGGCGGGGCCGGAGGCGCCCGACGATATCCCCCAGAGCCGCCCCCTCGAAGCCGGCCGACACGGTGACGACTCGCGTCTGGTCCTTGCGGTCGATGGCCAGGGGGCCTTCCTCACGCGCGAAGGACACCAGCCGGCCCAGGTAGGCCACCTCACCCGAGGGCGACACCACGGGCAGGTCCGCCAGCTGATCCACCTGGCGGCGGTCGGACTCGGGCAGGCGCACCCGCACCGCGTACTCCTCACCTCCGCGCAGGACCCGGGTCGCCTCGGTGCCCAGCACGTAGGTCCGCACGGTCTCGCGCACCGCCGCGGACGACAGGCCCATGGCCTGGGCCTTCTCCCGGTCCACGGCCATCCGTAGCTCGGGCAGTCCGTCCTCCCGGGAGGCGCGCACGTCGGTGACCCCCTCGGTCTCCTCCATCACGGCCATGACCTCACCGGTGAGCCGGTCGGCCTCGGCCAGATCGTGGCCGCGGATCTCGACTTCCAGCCGCTCTCCGCCGCCCCGCAGGTAGCGGAACAACCAGAACCCCTCGGTGGCGCGGATCCTAGGGCGCAGATCCGGGATCTGGCCCAGGGGCTCGCGCAGGGACACCGCCACCTCCTCGGAGGAGCGGGTGCGGTCGGCGGCGAGGCGCAGCTGCAATCGGAAGCTGTTGGCCCCGGAGCTGGACCACCACCCACCGGCGCCGGCCACCGAGAGCAGGTCTTCCAGCTCGGGCACCTCGTCGAGCACGATGCCCTCGACCTGGCGACAGACGTCCAGGGTGGACTCCAGGGGGGTGCCCACGGGCATCTTGCCCGAGATGGAGACCACCCCCTCATCCCCCATCGGCATCAGCTCCCGGCCCACCGAGCCGGACAGGAGGACCGCGCCGCCCAGCAGCAGCAGGGCCACCAGCACGGTCAGCCAGGGGTGGGACAGGGCGCCGCCCAGGAGGCGGTCGTAGATGACCTCGATCCCCTCCAGGACGGCCGCGGAGAGGCGGGACCAGGCGGGCTGTTCGTCCCGGGGCCGCGGGGAGGGCAGCCGGGCGGCCAGCACCGGCACCAGCGTCAGGGCCACGGCCAGGGCGCACAGCAGCGCGAAGGAGACCACCATCGCCAGGGCGCCGAAGAACACCCGGGCGAAACCCTCCAGGAAGAGCACGGGCACGAAGACCGCCAGCGTGGTCACCGTGCCGGCGATGACCGGGGCGCGGACCTCCTCGGCCCCCCGGGCGGCGGCGGCAAATGGCGACAGTCCGCGCTCCCGGTAGCGCACGATGTTCTCGAGGATCACGATCGCGCCGTCGACCAGCATCCCCAGCCCCAGGGCCAGGCCGCCGAAGGTGATCAGGTTCAGGGTGTGGCCGGCCAGGTCCATCAGGGTGAAGGTGGCCATCACCGAGATCGGGATGCTCACCGCCACCACCAGGGTGGAGCGGAGGTCCCTCAGGAACAGCAGCAGCACCATCACGGCCAGGATCGCGCCGACGCCGACGCCGATCTGGACGTTGCGGACCGAGTCGCTGATGTAGGTGGACGAGTCCACGATCACCCGCACCCGCACGTCGGGGTAGTCGGCCTCCAGGCGCTCGAGCGCCCGGCGGGCGTCCTTGGCCACCTGGACGGTGTTGGCGCCGGCCTGCTTGGCCACCGCCAGGCGGATGCCGGCCTGGCCGTTGGCGCGGACGTAGGAACGGGGCTCCTCGTAGCTGTCCCGCACCCGGGCCACGTCGCCCACCGTCACCGGCGCGCCGGTCCGCCAGGCCACCACCACGGCCTTGATGTCGTCCTCGCCGGTGAACCGGCCCGGATTGCGCACCAGCAGCTCGCGCCCGCCCTCGAGCACGTCGCCGCCGGGCACGTCCTGGTTCTCCCTCGCGAGCGCGTCGATCACCATGGTCGGGCCGATGCGCATCTCGGTGAGCTTGCCGGCGTCGAGCTCGACCTGGTACTCGCGCCGCTGGCCGCCCCGCACGTCGACCCGGGCCACCCCGGTCACCTGCTCCAGCCGGACCTGGACCACCTCCTCGGCGAACGCCCGCATCTCCTTGGGGGGGCGGTCCCCCTCCAGGGAGAGGTACATGACCGGGGTCGCCGAGATGTCGAACTTGTAGACCACCGGGACGTCGGCGTCCTCGGGGAGCCGGCCGCGGACCCGCTCCACGTTGGCCCGCACGTCGTTCATCGCCGTGTCCAGCGACGAGCCCCAGGGGAAGCGCAGCGAGACCTGGGAGCGCCCCTCCGAGGAGCGGGCGTCCAGCTCCGACACCCCCTCGATGGTGGCCACCGACTGCTCGATGGGCCGGGTGATCA
>CAZITQ010000030.1:0-55012 GCA_964542165.1 uncultured Rickettsiales bacterium | reverse complement strand
GTGGGAGGGGGCGGACGCCCGCAGCGCCTCCGCGAACTCCTCACAGCTGCCGAACCTCTCCCCCGGGTCCGATGCCAGGCCCCGCAGGATCGCGTCCTCGAGGAACGGGGCGATGTCCGGGCGCAGCTCCCGGGGCGGGCGGTGGTCGCCGTCCACCACCTGCTTCATGATCAAAAAATCCGTGGGACCGTCGTAGGGCGCGGCGCCGGTCACGTACTCGTACAGGGTCGCGGCGAGGGAGAACACGTCGGAACGGGGATCCACGTTCGCCGCGCCCTGGAGCTGCTCGGGGCTCATGTACCCGGGGGTCCCGAAGGCCTGATCCTGGCGGGTCATCCCCTGGGCGGCGCCACCACCGCCCGGCAGGTCGGCGCGGATCTTGGCGATCCCGAAGTCCAGCAGCTTGGGCTGCAGCCCGCCGTCCGGCAGGCGTCCGAGGATGATGTTGGCCGGCTTGATGTCCCGGTGCACGATGCCCTGGCCGTGGGCGTAGCCCAGGGCCGAGAGCACGGGCAGGAACACCTGGCGGACCTGTTCGGGGGTCGGTAGCGGCGGCCCGATGTGGTCCTCCAGGGGCTCGCCTTCCACCAACTCCATCAACAGGCCGGCGATCCCCTCCTCCACGATCACGTCGGTGACCGCGGCGATGTTGGGGTGTCGCAGCTGGGCCTGGATCTGGCCCTCGGCCAGGAAGCGACGGCGGATGTCCTGACGCGTCACGTACTCGGGGTTGAGCACCTTGAGAGCGTGGAAACTACCGAGGACCGTATGGCGGACCTTGTAGACGTGGCCCATGCCGCCGCCGCCCAGATCCTCGACGACCTCGTAGCGATCGATGCGCGAACCGATCTGCGGCATGGTCCCCCCGGGGAGCGGACCGCTCCCGACTCAGGCGCCGTACTTCTTGATGGCGGCGTCCAGCCGCGGCAGCAGCGCGAAGATGAACCCGGCGACCCCCAGCGTGGCCACGGCGAGCACGACGAAGATCGTCGTGGTCGGCTCCAGGCCGCTGATGAACCCCGACAGCTTGTTGCCGATGGCGGTGGCCAGGAACCAGCCGCCCATCATCAGGCCGACCAGGCGCTTGGGCGACAGCTTGGTCACCAGCGAGAGGCCCATGGGAGAGAGGCAGAGCTCGCCCATGGTGATGATCATGAAGGTGAAGAACAACCACAGCACCGAGACCTTGTCCTCGCCGTTGCCGCCCAGCACCGTGGCCACGATCATGATCACCATCGAGATGGTGGTCAGGATCATGCCCAAGAAGATCTTGCGCGCCGTCGTCACGGGCTTGCCCCGGGCCAGCAGGAAGGCGAAGAACCAGACCACCAGCGGCGTCAGGATCACCACGAAGATCGGGTTGAAGGTGCCGGTGATCAGCTCCGCGTTCACCAGGGGGAGGAATTCGCCCGCGGGAACGCGCTCGGTGCTGTCGCCCGCCTTGGTATACACCGCGTCGAGGGTCTTCTCGGTGACCAGGACCAGGGGGACCTGCTCCCCGGCGACCTCGCGCACGAAGAGCACGTTGCCGGTGGACTCGGTGGTCTCCGGATCCACCCGCACCGAGATCGAGCTGACCCCGTGGGCGTCCTTCTCCTTGGTCACCACGTTCTCGTCGGGGTAGACGCTGACCGCCAAGAAGCCCCAGTCGGCGTTCACACCCTCGCCGTCCGGGTCGATGGTCGTGACACCGGCGTTACTCTTCCGTACCTCGTCCACGGCCTTCGCGCCCATGATCCGAGCCCCGAACGTGGCCACGGCGTTCTTGTCGGCGACCAGCAGACTCTGCTCGTCCGGCCTCGGAATCTCGGGCCCGGCGTTCTTGAAGTACGAGGGCATCGCCTTCTGCCCGTAGTACTTGGCGATCACATCGGGCATCCAGCTACCGCCGCGGTAGGTGTCGTGCTGGGTGAAGACCGTGATCATGCCGCCGTTGAGGTGGAGGATCATGAAGAAGGTGCCGCCGGCGAGGTAGACCGGCATCAGGGCCTTGAGCCCCACCTTCTCATCCGGGCTGGCCTTGCGGATGATGATCCAGAAGTAGGAGAGGATCGGCAGCGCGCCGATGAGGAAGCCGAAGGTGATGCCACCGATGGAGTTCTTGATCGGGTCCACGGCGTTGCCGACGAAGTATCCGAGGGCGCCGCAGACCGCGGCCGGCAGCAGGATGATCAGGCAGATGCGGCCGAAGCTGATGTCCTCGGGATCGGGCTCCGGCCGCCGGTCGGCCCGGGCCAGGGTCTTCCAGTTGGCCATCAGGATCGCCACGGCGATCAGCAGGCCGACCCCGGCGGCCATGAAGGCCACGTTGAAATCCCAGAGGTTCCGCAGGGGCGCCGCCAGCAGGGCCGAGGTGGCCGCGCCGATGTTGATCCCCATGTAGAAGATGTTGAACCCCGCGTCCCGGTTGGGATCGTCGGCGTCGTAGAGGTTACCCACCATGGCCGAGATGTTGGGCTTGAAGAACCCGTTGCCCAGGCACAGCAGCGTGAGTCCGGTGTAGAACGTGGTCATACTCCGGACGCCGAGCAGGAACAGGCCCACCGCCATCAGGATCCCGCCCAGGAACACGGCCTTTCGGTAGCCGATGAACCGGTCGGCGATCATGCCCCCGAGGAAGGGGGTGAAATAGACGAAGGCGAGATAGGTCCCGTAGATCTCCGCTGCCTGCCCCAGGGGCAGTCCCAGCCCGCCACGCTCGGTGTCGATGGCATACAACAGAAGAATCCCCACCATCAGGTAGAACGCCAGGCGCTCCCACATCTCGGTGAAGAACAGGGGGTACAACCCCTTCGGATGGCCTCTTTTTGCAGTGGTCATGGCGGCGGTTATACACGATGCGGCGTCCTGTGGGGGACCGCCAGTGCCGACCGCCCTGTTCAGGGGAGGCTGGAGAGGGTCGACCCCGATCCCGAGGCGGTCGTCGCCCCCGGGTCAGGACCGCCAGGGAACGGCGGACGGCTGGAAGAGAAGAAGCGGGAGAATCAGCGATCGGCGAGGGCGGCCTGGGCGGCGGCGACGCGGGCGACGGGGACGCGGTAGGGGGAGCAGGACACGTAGTCGAGGCCAACCTTGTGGCAGAAGGCCACCGAGTTGGGCTCGCCGCCGTGCTCGCCGCAGATGCCGACCTTGAGGTTCGGTCGGGTGTCGCGGCCCTTGCGGGTGCCCATCTCGACCAGCTGGCCAACCCCGTCGAAGTCCATCACCTGGAACGGGTCCACCGGCAGGATCTGCTCGACCATCATCGCCGGCCACTTGCGGGTGTCGTTCTCGGTGTAGATAGCCAGGAACTTGCCCGCGTCGTCGCGGCTGTAACCGAAGGTCATCTGGGTCATGTCGTTGGTGCCGAAGGAGAAGAACTGGGCCTCCTCGGCGATGGCGTCGGCCACCAACGCGGCGCGCGGGACCTCGATCATGGTGCCGATCAGGTGGTCCACCTCGATCCCCTGCTCCTCGAACACCTTGGCGGCGGTGGCTGCGATGATCCGCTTCTGGTTGACCATCTCGGTCTTGGTCCCGACCAGGGGGATCATGACCTCGGGCAGCACGTTGACGCCCCGCTTCTGCAGGATGCAGGCGGCCTCGAAGATGGCCCGGGCCTGCATGATCGTGATCTCGGGCATCGAGATGCCCAGACGGCAGCCCCGGTGGCCCAGCATCGGGTTGAACTCGTGCAGCTCCTCGACCTTGCGCTTGACCTCGGCCGCGCTGACGCCCATCTGCTCGGCCATCTCGGCCTGGTTCTCGTCCTCGTGGGGGAGGAACTCGTGGAGCGGGGGATCCAGCAGGCGGATGGTGACCGGCAGGTCGTGCATCGCCTCGAAGATGCCGACGAAGTCCTCGCGTTGGTACTCCAGCAGCTGGTCCAGGGCCTCCTGGCGGGCCTGGACGTCGTCGCCGGCGAGGATCATCTCGCGGACGTAGTTGATGCGGTCACCGCCGAAGAACATGTGCTCGGTGCGGGTCAGGCCGATGCCCTCGGCGCCGAACTGGCGGGCCATCTGGGCGTCGGCGGGCTGGTCGGCGTTGGTCCGCACGCCCATGGTCCGGAACTCGTCGGCCCAGGCCATCACCTTCTCGTAGCGCTGGAACAGCTCCGAGCTGGCGGCGTCGAGCTTGCCCGCGAGCACCTGGAGGATCTCCGAGGGCTGGACGCCGACCTGGTCCGCGTAGACCTCGCCGTCGAAGCCGTCGATGGCGATGAAATCGCCCTCCTCGAGCACCCGGTCACCGACGGTCATCGTGCCGGCGTCGTAGTCGATCCGCAGCTTGCCGCAGCCCGACACACAGGGCACACCCATGCCCCGGGCGACCACCGCCGCGTGGCTGGTCATGCCGCCGCGGGCGGTCAGGATGCCCTCGGCCACGGCCATGCCGCCGATGTCCTCTGGGCTGGTCTCGACGCGGGTCAGGACCACCTTCTTGCCGGCGCCGGCCCACTCCTCGGCCGTGTCGGGATCAAAGACGATCTGGCCGCAGGCGCCGCCGGGGGAGGCCTTGTTGCCGGTGGCCAGCAGGCGACCGGCCGCGACCGCCTCGGCCTTGGCCTCGGTCTTGAGGATCGGGGAGAACAGCTTGGGCAGCTCGCTGGCGACGATCTGCTTCAGGGCGGCGGCGGGCTCGAGCAGCCCCTCGTCGACCATGTCCGTGGCGATCTTGATCGCCGAGAAGATCGTTCGCTTGCCGCTGCGGGTCTGCAGCATCCACAGCTTGCCGTGCTGGATGGTGAACTCGATGTCCTGCATGTCCCGGTAGTGCTGCTCCAGCCGGGTACGGATGCCGTCCAGCTGGTCGTACACGTCGGGCATGATCTGCTGCAGGGTCTCCAGCTCGGGATCGCCGCCCTTGGAGCGGTTGATCGGCTGGGGGGTGCGGATACCGGCCACCACGTCCTCGCCCTGGGCGTTGCACAGGAACTCGCCGTAGAAGATGTTCTCGCCGTCGGCCGGGTCGCGGGTGAACGCGACGCCGGTGGCGCAGTCATCGCCCAGGTTGCCGAACACCATCGCCTGGACGTTGACCGCGGTGCCCCAGTCCTCGGGGATGTTGTGCTCGGATCGGTAGCGCACCGCCCGGGGGATGTTCCACGACTCGAACACCGCGTTGATCGCGCCCTCGAGCTGGACCCAGGGATCCTCGGGGAAGGGCTTGCCGGTCTCGGTCAGCACCCACTCCTTGAACTGACCGGTGAGCACCTGCCAGTCCTCGGCGTCGAGATCGGTGTCGTCGTGGACACCCCGGAACGCCTTTCGGGCCTCGATGAGCTCCTCGGTCTTCTCGCGCTCGGCGCCCATGACCACGTCGCCGTACATCTGGACCAACCGGCGGTAGCTGTCCCACGCGAAGCGCTCGTCGCCGGACGCGGCGACCAGGCCCTGGATGGTCTCGTCGTTCAGCCCGATGTTCAGCACCGTGTCCATCATGCCGGGCATGGAGACCCGGGCACCGGAGCGCACGGACATCAACAGGGGGTTGTTGGCGTCACCGAAGGCTTTCTCCATCAGCCCCTCGACCCGGCCCAGGTGCATCCGGATCTCGTCCAGGGTCCCGTCGGGCATCCGACCACCGAGCTCGTTGAACTCGGTGCAGACGGCGGTGGTGATGGTGAAGCCGGGGGGCACGGTGATGCCGATGTTGGTCATCTCCGCCAGGTTGGCGCCCTTGCCGCCCAGCAGGTTCTTCATCTCGGACTTGCCTTCGGCCTTCTCGCCTCCGAAGTAGTACACACGCTTGGTGCTCACGACGTCCTCCCTCGAGGGGTTGGATGGAAAGTCAGTTGTCGAGCGGTAAGGTCGCGAAACTAACCATTTCGAGCGCGCCGTGCAACCGCCTTTCGTGCTTAGATCACAGCCCGCGCCCGGGATGGGCTTTCGGGCGACGTGTCCAAGGGACATGGGACGAACGTTCGTTCGCGAGGAGGACGGTGTGATGACGGGAATCGAAGGTAAGGTCGCTCTGGTGACCGGCGCCAGCCGGGGCATCGGCGAGGGCGTCGCCAGGAAGCTGGCCGCGGGCGGTGCGCGGCTGGCGATCAGCGCCCGCAAGCAAGAGGCGCTGCTGGCGACCGCCGACGCGCTCCGAGCCGATGGGCACACCGTGTTCACCCGCACGGCGCACAACGGCAAGCTCGACCAGGTGGAGGCCCTTCTCGACGCCGTCGAGGCCGAGCTGGGTCCCGTGGAGGTGCTGGTCAACAACGTGGGGACCAACATCTTCGCGCCCCTGTTCGAGGTGAACGAGCGGCTGTGGGACTCCATGTTCGCCACCAACCTCAAGGGCCACTTCTTCCTGTCCCAGCGGGTGGGAAAGCGGATGGTCGACCGGGGTCAGGGGGTGATCGTCAACGTGTCGTCGGTTTCGGCGCTCAAGCCCAAGATGGGCATGGCCCTGTACTCGGTGACCAAGGCCGCCATGAACGCCCTGACCCGGGCGATGGCCGCCGAGTGGGGCGCCGCCGGTGTGCGGGTGAACGCCGTGGGCCCCGGCGTGATCGACACGAAGTTCTCGGCCCCGCTGATCAACAACCCGGACATCGTCTCCGGCGTCCTCGCCGACACCCCCCTGAACCGCATCGGCGCCGTGGACGACGTGGCCGAGGCCGTGGCCTTCCTGTGCTCGGACGAGGCGAAGCACATCACGGGTCATTTCCTGACGATCGATGGAGGGATGAGCCTCTACTAGGAGCCGACCAGCCCCTCGAACCACGCCCCGAATGCCTCGTTGGTGGCCAGGGCGCGGACGCGGTTGGCGATCTCGTGGGTGGCCCAGTCGCGGATGGGTTCGAGGAGGTTGCCCCGCTCCAGGTACTCCCCGAGGGTCTCGGCGGTGGAGACCTCGTCCTCGACGGCCTGGCCGATCAGGCGCTCCAGATCCGGGGCATCGGGGAGGCCTCGCAGGTAGCTGGCGATGGCATCGACGAGCTGCTCGCGGTCGATCTTGCCCAGGATGATCGCGCCGTCGGCGCTGGGGGTGTCCAGGACGATCCGGGCACCGGCGACGCGCATCCGCCCGAAGGACTCCAGGTTGGCGGGCTCGGCCATGTAGTCCGCGATCCTCCGCAGCACACCGCCCACCGCCCCGTCCACGAACTCGCCGACCTTGCGCTCCATCTGCCGCTCGACCTCGCCGCCGACCATCCCCACCACACCGTCGCCCAGGCCGCTCAGCTTCTCCTTGGGCCTCGACGCCAGCTTCCGCGCGCGCCGCCCGATCCCCTTGAGCACCCGGCTCTCCGGTACCGAGGGCCTCATGCGCCGGGCGAAGTTGGTCAGCGTCTCTCGCAGCACCCGGCGCACGAGCCCGCGCATGGCCTCGTGGTCCAGCGCCTTGAGCGTGCGCTCGGGATCCATCGCGTACGGGGCACCCAGCACCGCCTCCAGCGCCCCGCGAGCGTCGTCGGAGAGCCAGTCGCCGACCTTGCCGCCGTCCTGGGAGAGGCGCAGTTCGACCCGCTCGATCCGCTCGCGGACCAGGCCGTCCAGGTCGTCCGCGGCCGCCAGCCCTGCGAGCACGGCGACGCAGCGCGTGGCGACCTCGCCGGCGGGGACCAGCTCGGTCATCGGCGTGGCCAGCAGGTCGTCCATGGCGATCTGCGCCAGCTTCTCGGACGCCGATCCCCTCCCCTTGCGCTTCAGCTTCTTCAGCGCCGCCTGGGCAGGTGTCACCTTCTTGCTCGCCATCGCTGTCACTCCTCGCCCGACTCGCCGAACCGGTCCGCCAGCGCGGCGGGAAGTCGCCCGTAGATCCCGCCGAATGCACCGTTGCTCATCAACAGCACCGCGTCCCCCGGCTCCGCCTCCCGAGCCAGGGTGTCGACGATCGCGTCCACCGACGGCAGCGCCCTGGCCCCATCGCCGATGTCCGCGGCCAGCTGGTCCACGTCCATCCGCTCCCCCTCGGGGACCTTCTGTGGGTCGTCCACCGGCGCCAGCAACACCCGGTCCGCGTCCCCGAACGCCTCGGCGTACTCCCGCTGGAACACGTTGCGGCGGGTGGTGTTGGTCCGCGGTTCGAACACGGCCCACAGGCGGCGCTCGCCGAACCGCAGCCGGGTGCCGGCCAGCGTCTCGCGCACCGCCGTGGGGTGGTGGGCGAAGTCGTCGAGCAGGGCGACCCCCCCCACGGTGGCGAACAGCTCCTGTCGGCGGCGGATGCCCTCAAAGCTGGACAGTCCGGCGTCGATCTCCCCGGGCGTGAGGCCCAGGTGGAGCAGCACCGCGCACACCGCCACCAGGTTCTCGAGGTTGTGATCACCGACGAGCACACATCGGGACCTGACCTGCTCCCGGTCCCCGTCGAGCACCCGGAAGTGCATGCCGTCCTCGCCCACCGACAGGATCTCCCCGCGCCAGCGTCCAAGGGGCCCGTACTCGATGCACGGACAGGGCGGCGGCGATGCGGCGAGGACCCGGTCGACGGCCTTGCCGTCGGGGCGAACCACCAGCAGACCGTCCGCGGGGAGCAGGGCGACCATGTCGGCGAACGCGCGCTCGATCACCTCCAGGCTGTCGTAGATGTCGGCGTGATCGAACTCGACACTGGTGAGGATCGCGGTGCGGGGTCCGTAGTGCAGGAACTTGGGGGTCTTCTCGAAGAACGCGGTGTCGTACTCGTCCCCCTCGATCACGAAGGGCGCCCCCTCGGCGCCGCCCCGGAAGGAGGAGCCGAGGTTCTTCATCACACCACCGACCAGGAACCCCGGATCGCGCCCCGCGTGCAACAGGCACCACGCCAGAACGGCGGTGGTCGTGGTCTTGCCGTGGGTGCCGGTGACCACCACCGGGTGCCGCCGGGAGAGGTAGAGGGCGTGCAGCGCCTCGGGGAAGGAGGTGTAGTCCAGATCGGTGGCCAGCAGGGCCTGGGCTTCGGGGTTGACCCGGGTGATGGCGTTGCCCACCACCACCAGGTCCGGTCTGTGGTCGAGGTTGGCGCGGCGGTAGCCATCCATCACCGGGATCCCCTGGCGGGCCAGCTGGTCGCTCATGGGGGGGTAGATCCCCGAGTCGGATCCGCTCACCTGGAAGCCCTCGCCGTGGAGCAGGCCCGCGAACGATCCCATCCCGGTGCCGCAGATGGCCATCAGGTGGATGGTGCGGATCGTCCTGGGGTCGGGGATGGTCCGGGGCACGGTCACCTCCTGTCGTCGCCGGTGTCTGGCAGGGGCTGCGAGTGCACCGCGGCGAAGGCCCCCGATCGCTGGGGCGGGTCGGTGAAGGTCTGACGAAGCTTGCGGAGTCGGGCCGGGGTGTTGCCGACGTGGTCCAGCAGGACCTGGCGCGCGAGCCAGAACACCACGCTGGGTTCGGTGGCTCGCGCGTTGACGGAGGTGAGGCCCCCGTCGATCACCGCCGGGTCGGGGACGAACTGGCCGGGCAGCAGGTCGCTGGCGAAGATCTTCTCACCGGTCTCGTCCCGCTCGTAGACCTCGATCCGTCCGCTGCCGAGCACGAACACGCGGTCGGCGGGCTCGCCCTGGCCGACGACCAGCTCTCCCGACAGGACCGTGAGGGTGTCGAGCTCCCGGGCGATCACGGCGCGCCGATCCGGGGACAACGTCGCCAGCAGGCTGGAGCGGGCCAGCACGTTCTCCTTCTGCCGTCGCCGGATGGACGAGCCGACCGCGGCGCGGAAGACGTCGCTGCGCTCGGTGAGCAGCTCGTACAGCTCCCGGTCCACCTCCAGGAACTCGGTGCGCGCGGTGGTCTCCACCAGGGCGGTCCTCAGGGGAGCGCCGATGAGGGAGAACTCGCCGAACAGATCACCTTCGCCCAGCCGGGAGAGGGGGGCGGCACGCCCGGTCTCGTCGACCACGGTCACCCTCGCGGACCCGCGCAGGATGATGAACATCCCCTCGGACACCTCCCCCTCCCGGAACACCACCCGACCCCGGGGTACCGACACGGTCCTCAGGTGGGGGGCCAGCAGGGCCAGGTCGCCGTGCTCGAGGTCGTGAAGCGCGGTCAGTGTCTTCAGCTGGGGGATGCGGGTGGTCTCCAGCGGGTAGCGTTCGAACGAGGTCAACGGGGGCGGGGTCGGGCCGTCGAGTACCAAGGAGATGCTGCTCGTCTCCGACCGGTCGCGGCTCCGGCTCTGCTGGGGACGCTTGGCGTACAGGGCGCTGACGTAGCGCTGGGTCTCCCGGTCCGCCGGATCCAGGTGAAGCAGCGCGCGCGCCACGGCGAAGGCCCGCAGCCAGTCTCCCTGGACCGCGTACGCGCGCCCTGCGCGGCGGTACGCGTCGGCGGCCCGGGCCAGGTCGCCGGAGCGGCGGTGGAGCTCGGCCAGCCGCACCCGGTATCTGACTTCGTCGGGCTCCGCCTCCGCCTGCTCGGCGGCGGACAGGATCTCCTCGTCGGTCGGTGACATCAGGCCCACGTCGGAGATGATAGGCCCCCAGGTGGGGTCGGGGGAACCCGCCGCGTCGCGTCCGCGGCTTGACAGGTCGGGTCCACGCGATAGGTTGAGCGAGCAAACCCAGCACCGGGAGTGCCGATGGTCCACCGACGAATCCTCCAGATCACGATGCTGCTGCTCCTGATCGGTTCTGCTTCCCCGGTCCGGGCCGGTTCGCCGGTGAACGCGGACAAGCCGTTCAAGACCCTGGCGTCGATGGAAGGCAGTCCGGCGGCCCCCGGCGGTTCGGTGGAGCTGCTGTTCACGGTCCACGTGCTGGCCGACCACTACCTGTACCGGAGCGCGACCTCGGTGGAGATCACCGACGCGGGTGGACTCGACGCCGGCTCACCTCGCTACCCCGCCGCCAAGACCAAGTACGACAAGTGGGAGGCTGCCGAGGTCGAGATCTACGAGAAGACCTTCACGATCCCGCTGACGGTCACCGTGCCCGCCGATGCCTCCCCGGGCGAGTACGTGGTGCTCGCGGACGTGCGGTACCGGGGCTGCAATCCCACCATGTGCTTCTTCCCGACGACGGACAACGCCGAGTTCAGGGTGGTGGTGGAGGGGGATGCGGCGGCGGATGCGGCCGAGTCGGGGCCCGGTAGCGACCTGGAGGGCGAGGGGCGCCCCCGGGGGGGGGGGGGGGCCCGGGCCCCCCGCCCCCCGGGGGGGCCGGGGGGGGGGCCGGGGGGCCCCCCCGACGCTGCGGGGGCGGGTACGGAGCCTGGGGGCGGCGATCCGGCACCCCGCCGCCCGGGAGACGTCGAAGGCGGCCATGAGACCGGCGCCGAGACGGGTACGGGGGTAGCCGGCGAGGAACCCACGCCGACGCCGCTCCCGGAGGTCTCGGGGGAGGCCGAGCCGGCGCCGGCGGCGGTTGCGAGCGGTGCCGGGGGGGCGGCGGAGCTGTCCCAGAAGCTCTCGGGATTCCTGGAGGCCGCCGCGGCCAAGAACTTCGCTCTGGTCCTCCTGCTGGCCTTCCTGGGGGGGATCCTGGCCAGCCTCACTCCCTGCGTGCTGCCCATGGTGCCCATCACCGTGGCGGTCATCGGCGCCCGGGGCGCGGACACCAAGCTCAAGGCCTTCAGCCTCTCGATGGTCTACGTGCTCGGCATCGCCACCCTGTATTCGGGGCTGGGGGTCGGGGCGGCGGCGACCGGGACCATGCTGGGGGAGGTGTTCAACAACCCCTGGGTGCTGCTGGGTCTCGTGACCCTCTTCGTGGTCCTGGCCCTGGGCATGTTCGGGGTCTACAACTTCGCGTTGCCCTCGTCGCTGAACACCAAGCTGAGCCAGGTGGGGGGGCAGGGGTACGTCGGCGTGTTCGTCATCGGGCTCGCCGCCGGCGTCGTCGCCTCCCCCTGTACCGGCCCGGTGGTGGGCTCGGCCGTCCTTCTGATCGCCGGCGGACAGTTCAGCCTGCTCCAGGGTTTTGCGGTGATGTTCTCGTTCTCGATGGGCCTCGGGCTGCTGTTCCTGGTCATCGGCACCTTCTCGGCGCTGATGCTCCAGCCCGGCGCCTGGATGACCCACGTCAAGAACTCGTTCGGGTTCATCATGCTCCTGGCGGCGGTCTATTTCGGCTCCATGACGGGCTATCTGCCCGAGGTCGCGGTGGGCGCCCTGTCGGCGCTGCTGCTGGTCATGTGGGGCGTCAGTCTGGGTGTGTTCACGCCCATGGAGTCCGGGGCTGGGTGGGGGGCGATCGCCCTTCGCACCTTCGCCCTGCTGCTGGTCATGACCGGCTTCCTCAACCTGGGCTGGAGCTGCTACGGGGACGAGCTGACCTCCCATCCGCCCGCGTCGGCCACCGGAGCGGCGGTGGACGGGATTCGATGGGAGGCGGATCACGAGGCAGCGTTCGCGTCGGCCGCGGCCGACGGTCTGCCGCTGATGCTGGACTTCACCGCCGAGAACTGTGCCCAGTGCCGTGAGCTGGAGCACAAGACCTTCCCGGACCCGGAGGTCATCCGGCTCAGCCGTTCGTTCGTGGCCGTGACGGTGGACTGCACACGGCTCGACGAGGCCGAGAAAGCGCTGGTGGACCGCTACGGCGTACCCGGGATGCCGCGGATCGTGTTCACCCGTCCAGACGGCACCGAGATCGACGGTACGGCGATCCAGGGTTTCGTCCCGCCGCCGACGTTCACGGCGTCGATGAACTCCGCCCTCGCGGCCCTGTGACGGCCCGCGCCCGGGCTGCGGCGGCTATGGCACACATCCTCACGACGACATACAATGCGGGCCACTGCACGAGGCGCATGTGAGCAGCGACGACAAGCACGGCTCGGGCAAGCCCGGAGACGTACAGGTCAGCGATCCGGACCTGTCGGGACTGTCCAGCGTATTCTCCACCACCCGGTCCGGGCTCAAGCCCTTGAGGCGGCGCGCCCGCCCCACCGGCGAGACCGAGGCTGTGGACCCCACCCCGGCCACACCGGCGGAGGGTGGGGACGAGGACACCGGGACCGGTGGCGACGACGACTACGAGACCGTCGAGGAGTCTCCGATCCCGCCGCGCCCCGACGACGCCGCGCTGGACGTGCCCGAGCCGGGGGTGACCCCTGCCGTGGACGGCATCCAGCTTCGCCCGGGGCTCGCTCTCGTGGACACCGCTGAGATCCCCGCTCACCGGCCACCACCGGCGGAGGCCGACGAGCCGGAGGCACCTCCGCCGGCCGAGTCGCCCCCCGCCGAGCCACCGCCGGCCGGGGCGTCGCCCGCCACACCCGCGGTCCCCGCACCGACCCCGCCCAGGGTCCCTCCGCCGAGGAAACCTCCCACTCACCCGCCGGCGGCCCTGTTCGACGACGAGCCCTCGTCGGCACGCCGAGACGATGCACGGCCCGTACGCACCTCGAGCAACTGGGTGCTGTACGTGGTGGTGATGATCCTGGCGGTGTGCCTGATCGGCGCCCTGCTGATAACCGTCCGGGAGCTGTAGTCCCCGTCGTCCCCCAGGTCAGGGGGCGATCTTCTCGAAGTGGAAATCGCCGGTGGTGTAGTTGAACGAGCAGACGTGCATCTGCCCGCCGTGGAACTGCAGGTTGTTGGAGTAGCCCACCGCGCCGTCGGAGACCAGGGTCGAGAGCGACCAGCTGCCGTCGCCGTTGTCGATGGCCTGCTTGACGTCGTTGTTGTAGCCGTCGAAGTAGTGGATCCGGGTGGCACCGCCCACGTCGGCGATCACCGAGTCGGCGCCCACGTAGGCCCCGTCATCGATGACCGTGGTGTTGAGGACGCCCGCCTCGTAGCGCCCCAGGACCAGATCCTGGTTGGTCACGTCGTGCAGGGCGATCCGGAACACACCCGGGGTCGCGGTCGGGTGCAGGTAGGGCCAGGCCCCCACGTCCCCGGTGCCGTCGCCCATCAGGGTCTCCAGCGTCCAGGCACCCGGGGTCCCGTGGGCCAGCTTGAGATTGCCGTTGGCCACGTCGTAGTAGGCGATCCACCAGGTGCCGTCCTGGTACAGCAGGTGGGCGTACTGGCCCACGTCGGGCTCGTCCAGCTCCAGCTCCAGGCCGTCGGCCAGCAGCTCGCCCTCGTCCACGATCTCGTCCGCCCAGCTGCCGTCCTTGCTGGCGAACTTCAGCGCCTTCTCCTTGATGTCGTAATACGCGATCGCGGGGTTGCCCGAACCGTCCAGCGCGATGGAGTTGAAGGTCCCCGCCTCGGCGGAGCCGCTCCCGGCGTCCACGACGGCGGTGGCCCACTCCTCGCCGTCCCGCGTGGCGTACATCAGAGCCATCTCGTCCCGGTCGTGGTAGGCCAGGTGGGGGGTGTCGCCGCTGTCGAGCGCCATGTCCACGTACATGCCCCGATCGCCCGGATTGACAGGCAGACCGGCGTCGGTGGTGTAGGTGTACCCGTCCACCTGCTCGTAGGAGAAGGAGGCCCCGCCGTCGCCGCTACGCGCCAGTCCCAGGCCCCCCTCGTCCACGTCGTAGAAGGCGATCAACACCTCGCCAGCGGAGGTGACCTCCATGGACGCCCAGAGGCCGCGGAAGGTCTGGTCGACCTCCGTGGTGTCGTCGTCATCGTCCGCGGCGGAGTCGTCGTCCTCGGTGACGTCGTCGTCGTCTTGGGGCTCGTCCTTGCAGCCGGCACAGCCGGACTGCAGTCCCGTGGTGAAGACCAGGGCGAGGGCGAGCAAGAGAGAGAGATAACGCATGGATCGGACTCCGGTACCGGGTTGGCCCCAACGGACAGGCCACCCCAGAGGGGTGGACCGGCCCCTGCAGCATGCCTAGCACGGCCCCCCAGACCCGTCAAGGCTGCCGGCGCTGCGTTTCCCCCGTCGTCACGGGTGCTTGCGCGCGTTGACAGGTCCCGGCGACCGCAGGTATAGAAACCTCCGCAACGGCCCTGTAGCTCAGCTGGATAGAGCAGCCGCCTCCTAAGCGGCAGGTCACAGGTTCGAATCCTGTCAGGGTCGCCAGTCCCTCGCCTACTCAGCCCGGTCCAGGATGACGAACTGCACCCGCCGGTTCGCCGCGCGGGCCTTCTCGGAGGCGCCGTCCATGAGGGGCTTGGTCTCGCCGTAGCCCTTGGCGACCAGCCGGTCCTCGGCCACGCCCTGGTCGATCAGGTAGAGGCGGATGATCTGGGACCGGGCGTCGGAGAAGCGCAGGTTGAAGTCCTCGTCGCCCTGGTCGTCGGTGTGGACCTGGATCTCGACGGTCAGCACATCCGGCCGCGCGACGATCACGGCGGCGACCGCGTCCAGGACCTCCTTGGCGTCGTCCTCGAGCACGGCCTTCTTGCTCAGGAAGTTCAGCGCGCGCAGCAGGCGGATCTCGCCGGCCTGGAAGTCCAGCAGCACCGGGCCCTCGTCGGGGCAGCCGTCGCCGTCCTCGACGCCGTTGAAGATCTCGAACTGCCCGGGGCAGGTGTCCTCGGTGTCCGGCACCCCGTCGCCGTCGTCGTCCAGATCCGGGCAGCCGTCCTCGTCCTCGAAGCCGTCCCGGTCCTCGGCCAGGTCGGGGCACTGGTCGGTGGCGTTGGCCAGCCCGTCGCCGTCGTTGTCCGGGTTGATGTCCGGGCAACCGTCCTCGTCCTCGAAGCCATTGGTGGTCTCCAGCTCGTCGGGGCACTGGTCGTTCTCGTCGATGACTCCGTCGCCGTCGTCGTCCGGATCCGGGCAGCCGTCCTGGTCCTGGTAGCCGTCCCGGTCCTCGGGATCCTCGGGGCACAGATCGTTCTTGTCCGGCACCCGGTCCTTGTCGGTGTCCTTGGCCAGCGACGGGCGGACCGACGCGCCGAAGAGGAAGCGGAACGCCGGTGCGCCGATGCCCGGGGAGAGGCCGGCGCCGATGGCGGCGTCCAGGGTGAGCCAGGGCAGCGCGTCGACGCGCGCGCCCAGGCGCCACTCCACCGGGTTGCGCGTGGCGCTGGCCTCGCCGCCGAGGCCGAAGCCCATCAGCAGCTCTCCGTGGATGTCCACCGGGTCGATCACGCGGTACCCCGCGTGCAGCGCCATGCGGAACTCGGGACCGTTGCGCAACACCTCTTCACCCTCGGGATCCAGGTAGCGCACGGTGGAGGTGATGTGGGGGCCCAGGTTCAACGCGGCGTGGAACTTGTCCTGCCAGGTCTCCACCAGGATCTGGGGGGTGAACGTGGCGCCGTAGGTGCCGTTGTAGACCCAGGAGTTCCCCGACGGCAGGGAGAACGGCAGGATCACGCCGAGGCCCACGGGCCCGTTGGCCGGGTCCAGGATCCGTCCCTTGACCGCGAAGCGGATGTCCCCGGCACCGGCGTACGCGGTGTCGTGGTGCGGGAAGCCCGGGATCTCGTCGGTCTTGCTCTTCATCGCCAGCGTGACCGGGATGATGATGCCGAAGTCGGCGTAGCGGAACCCGATGGCGGCCTGCAGGTCCATGGCGAACAGGTCGCCCACCAGGGCGCCGCCGAACTCCCGGCCCTCGGTGGTTCGGTCGTACCAGGCCAGCGGCCGGTTGGCGTAGTTGAAGTGCAATCCGAAGGCCGGCTGCCACAGCTCGAGGGCGCTGGCGGTCTCCACCTGGAACCCTCCGAGGGTGTTGAAGGTGGGGTGATACCGCTGGACGTCCATGAACCAGCCGTGGGGGAGGTCGTCCCCGTCCTGGGCCTGGGCGGACCCTGCCAGGGCCAGCAACAACATGAAGAACAGGGCGCTACGCAACACTCGCGCGGAACTCAGCATCCGGCCACTCCTGTGTCAGTCGAATTCGATCCCCGTCTGGGGCCCTTGGGCCACATTCCAGGGTAGCGGTTTTCACAGATCGCGACAAGGAACCGAGGGGCGGGCGGGAACGCGCAGATCGCACCTTGGATTTCATGTTTCAGCGAGGCGGCCGATAACCAGACCAGGGATTTCGTGGTAGATTGAGAGACGCAAGTGGGTCGATGGGAACATGCTGATGCGACGTAGACGAGCCCCCGGGCGGGATCGCCCGGGCGGATTCACGCTCGTGGAGCTCATGATCGTCGTGGCGATCATGGGTTGTCTGGCGGCGATCGCGATCCCCAATTTCCAGGCGCTGATGCTCCGGGCCAAACGCTCCGAGATCATGCCCCATGTCACCGGGATCAAGCTCGCCGAACACGCCTACCAGGCCGAATGGGACGTGTTCACCGGCTGCTACCTGACCCCCGAAGACATCCCGGGACGCGAACCCCAGCCCATGGGGGTGGGGGCCGGCGACCAGCACCCCTTCGCCTACCTGGGCTGGTTCTTCGAGGGCGCCGGGTACGGGCAGTACCAGGTCGAGACCGACGCCGACCACTTCGAGTTCACCGCCCGGGGTCAGTCGGACATCGACGGCGACGGGATCTATGCGGTCTGGGAGGCCACCGAGAAGCTCCAGGCCCAGATGATAACGATGAACAACACCTACTGAGCGGCCCCCTGCGCCGCCTCTTCAGGCCCCTCCCGACGCACGCCCCTCGCCCCTCACGCCCGGGCGATCTATGCTAGCAGGGGAGCCACACATGAGAGCACACACCGCGCTGCTGGCCGCCGCCCTGTTCTTCACGCACGGGGGCTGTTCCACGCCGCCGCCCGAAGCCGGCGAACCGGGTCAGGAGTTCGTCTACTACAACGGACCCGAACCCCGCACCGTCGATCCCGGACTGTTGACCGACTCCTACGGGGCCTTCTTGGCCCTCAACCTCTTCGAGGGTCTGACCGTGTGGGACGCCGCCGCCAGCGAGGTGCGACCGGGGGTGGCCGAATCCTGGGAGGTCAGCGAGGACAATTCCCGCTACACGTTCTCGCTGCGGGACGACGCGCGCTGGTCCAACGGAACCCCGGTGACGGCCGAGGACTTCGTCACCGCCTGGCACCGTGTGCTCAACCCGGACACCGGAGCCTCCTTCGCGACCCTGCTCTACCCCATCCGGGGTGCGCGGGAGCTCCACACGGGGCTGACCACCGACGCCTCCACGTTCGGCGCCCAGGCCATCGGCCCCCACACCCTCCAGGTGGACCTGGAGTCGCCGGTGCCCTACTTCCTCGCGCTGACCGCCGACGCGGTGATGCTCCCGGTGAACCCCGCCTGCCTCAAGAAACACGGCTGGGCCTGGACCGATCCCGGCAAGATCGTGGTCAACGGGCCCTACACCCTGGAGAGCTGGGACGACCATCGGGTCGAGCTGAAGAAGAACTCCCGCTACTGGGACGAGGCCTCGGTGGACCTCGAGCAGGTCGTGGCACTGCAGGCGGCGCCGGACGAGGGACTCATCGACGCCTACCGCGCGGGCACTCTCCACTGGACCGGCTTTGCCGGCGACACCCTGGAAGAGACCCGCTGGAGCGGCCTGACCGACGAGAGCGGGCTGCACACCCACAAGGCCCTGCTCACCGGGTACCTGGTGTTCAACACGGCCCGCCCCCCCTTCGACGACCCGACGATCCGACGGGCCCTCGCCTGCGCGCTGGACCGGGAGACCGTCGCCCGGCCGGGGGCCCGCCTGGCCACCGAGAACCTGGTCCCCCAGGGTCTGCCACGCTACGAGCCGGCCCCGGGCCTGGCCCACGATCCCGAGCGCGCCCGGGCCCTGCTCGCCGAGGCCGGCTACCCGGGCGGTGAGGGCATGCCCACCGTCGAGATCGCGGTGGACGATGCCGAGGCCAACGTGGCCGCCATGACCGCGGTGGCCGATCAGTGGCGGAGCGTTCTGGGGCTGGACGTGAAGATCTACGTCCGAGAGTGGCGGATCCACGTGAGCACGGTGTACGAGGGCGCCTTCCAGGTGGCCCGCTATGCCTGGGCCGCCGACTACCCGGATCCCAGCAATTTCATGGAGATCTTCCTCTCTTCCAGCCCCCTGAACCCCGCGGGCTGGCAGGACGATGCCTTCGAGGACTTCTTCAAGGAATCCCAGCGCACCAACGACGCCGACTCCTACGGGCGCCTCCTGCGCTCCGCCGAGAAACGCCTGCTCGAACAGGCCCCCATCGTCCCGCTGTACAACGACACGTCCCGCTGCCTGCTCTCACCCGCGGTGAAGGGCTACGAGGACAACCTGCTCAACGTGCACCTGTTGAAGTATCTGTCGTTCAAGGACGGCTGACGGATTTCCCCTCCCCGCCACCCTCTGCAGAGGGCGGGCGGGCGGGGGAGGGTGGTGGGGAGGAGTGGGCGGTAGGGCTACCCGCGCTTGAAGATCGCCGCCGCGCCCATGCCGCCGCCGATGCACATGGACACGATGCCGTACTCGACCTCGCGCTTGTGCATCTCGTGCAACAGGGTGGCCGTCAGCTTGGCGCCGGTACAGCCCAGGGGGTGGCCCAGGGCGATGGCACCGCCGTTGACGTTGACCGTCGAAGGGTCGATCCCCAGCTCACGGACGCAGTACAGCGCCTGGCTCGCGAAGGCCTCGTTGAGCTCGTACAGGCCGATGTCCGAGATCGACAGCCCTGCCTGGTCCAGCGCCTTGGGGATGGCGACGGACGGGCCGATGCCCATCTCGTCGGGCTCGCAGCCGGCCACCGCAAAGGTCACCAGCTCGCCCAGGGGTTGCAGCCCCAGCTCCTCGGCCCTGGCGCGCTTCATGATCAGCTGCAGCGCCGCACCGTCCGAGGTCTGGGACGAGTTGCCCGCGGTGGAGCAGCCGCCCTGCCGGAACGCCGGCCGCAGCTTGCCCAGGCCCTCCAGGGTGCTCTTGCGCGGACCGTCGTCGGTATCGAACACCTGGGTCTTGCCGCCGACGGTGATCTCCAGCGGGATGATCTCGTCCTTGAATCGCCCGCTGGCGATGGCCGCCAGGGCCTTGTCGTTGGACGCCAGCGCGAACTCGTCCTGCATCTGACGGGTCACGTCGTATCGACTCGCCACGTTCTCGCTGGTGATGCCCATGGACTCGTAGGCCGAGGGGTCGTGCTCGGACAGCCACGGGTTGGGGGACGGCTTCTGGCCGCCCAGGGGCACCATCGACATGGACTCCACCCCGCCGGTGAGGCAGACGTCCGCCCAGCCGGCGACGATCTTGGACGCGCCGGTGGCCAGGGTCTGCACCCCAGACGAGCAGAAGCGGTTCATGGTCATCGCGGGCACCTCCACCGGGATGCCCGCGCGGAGGGCAGCATTGCGGGCCACGTTCAGCCCCTGCTCACCCTCCGGCATCGCGCAGCCGATGATGATGTCGTCGATGGTCTTGGGATCCAGCTCGGGGATCCGCTCGAGAAACGCCTTCATCAGCAACCCGAGCAGATCGTCGGGCCGCGTGTGTCGCAGCGTTCCCTTGAGTGCCTTGCCCACCGCGGTCCGGTAGGCGTGGGTGACGACGACTCCTGTGGTCATCGATCCATCTCCTTTCGCCTGCCTGCTAGTTCCGCAGGGGCTTGTTCTTCTCCAGCATGTGCTGGATCCGGGCCTGGGTCTTGGGCTCACCACAGAGGCTCACGAAGGCCTCGCGCTCCAGATCGAGGAAGTCCTGCTCGCTCAGCTGGGTCCCCGGCGCAGCGTTGCCGCCGCACAGCACGTGGGCCAGCTTCTTGCCCAGGTGCATGTCGTACTCGCTGATGTAGCGGCCTTCCTTCATCGTATGCACGCCGATGTTCAACGCACCGAGGCCGTTGAAGCCCGGCACCGGGACCGTGGTCGGCTCCGGCTTGCGGTACCCCATCTTGAGCAGCGACAGCACGTCGTCCTTGGCGTCGGCCAGCAGGCTGTCGGGGCTGATGGTGATCTTGTCGGTGGCCTTGAGGAAGCCGAGCTGACGGCCCTCCTCGGCGCTGGTGGCGACCTTGACCGTACCGATGGTCATGAACACGTCCTGCATCAACGGGAACAGGTCCGCCTTCACCCCGTGGGGGATGCTGCCGTAGCGGCGGAACGCCAGCTCCTTGCAACCGCCGCCGGCGGGGATGACACCCACGCCGAGCTCGACGAGCCCGATGTAGGTCTCGCCGAGGGCCCGCACGTGCGACCCGTGCATGACGCACTCACAACCGCCGCCGAGGGCCATGCCGCGCGGCGCGACCACCACCGGGCCGTCGCAGTGCTTCATGCCCATCCAGGCGTCCTGGATGCCGGCGACCGCCTCTTCCAGCTTGTCCCACTGGCGCATGGTCGACAGCATCAGCACGAGCATGATGTTGGCGCCCACCGAGAAGTTGGTGTCCTCGTTGCCCACCACCAGGCCGACCAGCTCGCCGCGGTTCACCCGGCCGGTGGCGTCGTTCATCGCCGCGATGATGTCTGCGTCGATGGAGTTCATCTTGGTGTGGAACTCGAGGCAGCCGACCCCGTCACCCATGTCGTAGAGGGTGGCGCCGATGTTCTTGGTGATGACCTTGTCCCGCTCCTTGAGGCTCGGCAGGAAGATCAGTCGATCGGCGATCGGGACGGGCAGGTACTCCTCGCGAACCACGCACCAGTAGTGCTGGATGCCGTCCTTGTTGGCGTACCAGGTGCCGTCGGACTTCTCGAGCATCGTCTTGACGACGGCGGGGACCTCCATCCCCTCCTCTTCCATCCGCGCGACGGACTTCGCGACGCCCATGGCGTCCCACGCCTCGAACGGGCCGCCCTCGTAGGCGAAACCCCAGCGCATGCCGCGGTCGATGTTGACGATGTCGTCGGCGATCTCACCCAGCAGCTGGGCCGAGTAGATGCAGCTCTCGGCGGTGACCTTCCAGGCCAGCTCGCCGCCCTCGTCCTTGTACCAGACCATCTCGCGGACCTTGTCGGCCACGGTCGAGTGGTCGCGGGCGGCGCCGATGCTGCCCATGCGGACCTTGGGCTGCTCCTCGTACTCCATGGTCTGGAGATTGAGCGCCAGGATCTGCTTCTTGCCCTCGGGGGTCTTGCTCTTCTTGTAGAAGCCCGCGCCCGACTTCTGGCCCAGCAGTCCCTTGTCGACCATCGCGGTCAGGAACTCGGGGACCACGAAGCGCTCGCGCCACGGATCGTCCGGGCAGCCGTCGTACACGGTCTGGATCACGTGGGCCAGGGTGTCGAGACCCACCATGTCCGCGGTACGGAACACGGCCGACTTGGGCCGGCCCATGGGCGGACCGAAGACCTTGTCGGTGGCGGTGATGCCGGTGCCCAGCTCCTGGGACCAGTGCACCACGGACATGATGCCGAACACGCCGATGCGGTTGGCCACGAAGTTGGGCGTGTCCTTGCCGTAGACGATGCCCTTGCCCAGCACGTTCTCGCCGAAGTCCGCCATCAGATCCATGACGGCCGGGTCGGTGTCCTCGCAGGGCACCAGCTCCAGCAGCCTCAGGTAGCGGACAGGATTGAAGAAGTGCGTGACCAGGAAGTGCTTGCGGAAATCGTCGCTGCGGCCCGCTGCCATGGACGCGACCGACAGGCCCGACGTGTTCGACGACACGACGCTGCCCGGCTTGCGGTGCTCGTCCACCATGGTGAACACCTTCTGCTTGACGTCGATCCGCTCGAGCACGACCTCGACGATCCAGTCGCACTCGCCGAGTTTCTCGGCGTCGTCGGCGTAGTTGCACGCGGTGACGTACTTGGCCAAATCCTTGCGGTACAGCAGCGCGGGCCGCGACTTCAGCATCGTGACGATGCCCGCGTCCGAGAAGCGGTTGCGCACCGCCCGGTCTTCCAGGGTCAGTCCCTTGGCCTGTTCCGCCTCGGTCAGCTCGTTGGGAGCGATGTCGAAGAGGTACGACGGGATCCCCGCGTTGGCGAGATGTGCGGCGATTCCCTGGCCCATGACCCCGGCACCCAGTACAGCGACACGCTTGATCGGGATGCCCATGGATCCTCCTTGGCTGGTTAATGAATGAGCGTTCATTCACTACAGCAGTCCACGCCGTCTGTCAACCCAGCGAGCGGGTTCGACTGCGCGAAGATCCGGTCGTGCAGAACGGGTGACTGGCCGGAATCCGTCCATACGAGCACCGGCCGCCCCGCTCGCCGAGGGGGGCCGGCGTCGGAACTCGTTCGAGATCACTGGGTAGGGGGCAAGTCGTCGATCTCGTCCGGCCGGTCGAACCGGCTGGCGCAGACCTCGCATTCGATGAACGAGGGCTCGCGGGAGGTGGGGAACAGGGGCATCCAGTAGATCGTGAAGTACTTGACCGGCTCCTTCTCTACGAAGGAGCGGGCGTCGCCGCAGCTGGGGCAGTGGATGCGGCCTCGCCAGCCCCCCTCCACGGGCTTGAAGACGTACTTGCTGCCCCAGATGATGATGAACGCCGGGATCACATGGATCTCCGGTAGCGACCGCCCACCTCGTACAGCGCCTGGCTGATCTGGCCCAGGCTCGCGACCCGGGCGGTGTTCATCATCTCGGCGAACACGTTCCCCCCCTCGAGACAGACCTGCTGCAGGCGGGCCAGGGCCTCGGTGGTGGCGTCACCGTGCCGGTCCTGGAAGGACTGCAGGTTGTCGATCTGGGCCTGCTTGCCCTCGGGCGAGCAGCGGGTCAGAGCCGTGTCGCGGACCAGGGATCCGCCCTCGGCCGCCGCCGGGTTCAGGAAGGTGTTGACCCCCACGATGGGGTACTGGCCGCTGTGCTTGAGGTACTCGTAGTGCAGGGACTCGTCCTGGATCTTGGAGCGCTGGTACTGCAACTCCATGGCGCCGAGGACGCCGCCCCGCTCGCTGATCCGCTCGAACTCCTGGAGGACCGCCTCCTCCACGAGATCGGTGAGTTCCTCGAGGACGTAGGCACCCTGGTTGGGGTTCTCGTTGCGGGCCAGGCCGAACTCCTTGCCGATGATCAGCTGGATCGCCATCGCCCGCCGCACCGCCTCCTCGGTGGGGGTGGTGACCGCCTCGTCGTAGGCGTTGGTGTGCAGGCTGTTGCAGTTGTCGTAGTAGGCCAGCAGCCCCTGCAGGGTGGTGCGGATGTCGTTGAAGTCCATGTCCTGGGCGTGCAGGGATCGACCCGAGGTCTGGATGTGGTACTTGAGCATCTGGCTGCGGGTGGACGCGCCGTAGCGGTCCCGCATGGCCACGGACCAGATGCGCCGTGCTACCCGTCCGATGACCGAGTACTCCGCCTCCATCCCGTTGGAGAAGAAGAAGCTCAGGTTGGGCCCGAACTGATCGATGTCCATGCCCCGGGAGAGGTAGTACTCCACGTAGGTGAAGCCGTTGGCCAGGGTGAAGGCCAGCTGGGTGATCGGGTTCGCCCCCGCTTCGGCGATGTGGTAGCCGCTGATGGAGACCGAATAGTAGTTCCGCACCCCGTGCTCGATGAAGTAACGCTGGATGTCCCCCATCATCTTCAGCGCGAACTCGGTGGAGAAGATGCAGGTGTTCTGGGCCTGGTCCTCCTTGAGGATGTCCGCCTGCACGGTGCCGCGCACCACCTGCAACGTCTTCGCCCGGATATCGGCCGCCTCGTCGTCGCCGGGTGCCCTCCCCTGCTCGGCCTCGAAGCGCTCGAGCTGCTGGTCGATGGCCGCGTTGAGGAACATGGCCAGCATCATCGGCGCCGGGCCGTTGATGGTCATCGAGACCGAGGTCGTGGGGGCGCATAGATCGAAGCCCGCGTAGAGCTTCTTGATGTCGTCCAGGGTGCAGATCGAGACCCCGGACTCGCCGATCTTGCCGTAGATGTCCGGGCGCTCGTCCGGATCGTTGCCGTACAGCGTCGCCGAGTCGAAGGCCGTGGACAGGCGCGCCACGCCGTCGTCCGCGGTCAGGTAGTGGAAGCGTTTGTTGGTCTGCTCCGGGGGGCCCTCGCCGGCGAACTGGCGCTTGGGGTCCTCCTGCGTTCGCTTGAAGGGGTAGATACCGGCGGTGTAGGGGAAGTGGCCCGGCAGGTTCTCCAGCATCCTCCAGCGCAACACGGCCCCGGGGTCCTCGAGTCGGGGCAGGGCGACCTTGGGGATCCGGCTGCCGCTGAGGCTCTCGGTCGCCAGTTCGACGGTGATGTCGCGCCCGCGCACCTGGTAGGTGTACGAGTCACTGGCGTAGGCCTCGGTCAGCGCCTCCCAGTCCTCGAGGAGGGCCTGGGACTCCCGGGTCAGCTCGTCCTCCCAGTGACGCATCCGCTTCTTCAGGGCCCGGGAGACGTTGTCGTTACCCGACAGGTCTTCGCGCACCTCCCGCAGCTGCCAGAGCCGACGGGCCACCTGAGCCTGGGCGTCGGCCCGCTTGCGGTAGTCCCGGCAGGCCAGCGCGATCTCGGCCAGGTAGCGGACCCGGTCGGGGGGGATCACCGCGCCGCGGTCGCTGGACACCTTGCTCGCCGGGCGGTCCAGCGCCGAGGCCCAGGGGCGTCCGGTGTCCTCGGTCAGCATGGCCCGCAGGTCGTGGTAGAAGGCGTTGACGCCGTCGTCGTTGAACCGGCTGGCGATGGTGCCGTAGACCGGCAGCCGCTCGTCGGTGATCGACGGGTCGAACAGCATCCGGCTGCGGCGCACCTGCTTGCGCACCGCCTTGAGCGCGTCGGCGCTGCCCCGGCGGTCGTACTTGTTGAGCACGATCCGGTCCGCCGCGTCGATCATGTTGATCTTCTCGAGCTGGGTGTGGGCCCCGAACTCCTGGGTCATCACATAGACCGATCGGTCCGACACGTCGACGACGCCCCGGTCGGACTGACCGATACCCGAGGTCTCCACCAGGATCAGGTCGAAGCCCGTGGCCTTCAGCGCCCCGATCACGTCGCCGGTGGCCGCCGAGAGCGCCCCCTGGGCCCCCCGGGTGGCCAGGGACCGCATGTAGACCCTGGGGCTGGAGATGGAGTTCATCCGGATCCGGTCGCCCAGCAGCGCCCCGCCTCCCTGCCACTTGGATGGATCGATGCTGACGATGGCGAGCGTCCGTTCGGGCTCGTCGCGCAGGAAGCGGTGGACGACCTCGTCGACCAGCGACGACTTGCCCGAACCGCCCGTGCCGGTGAATCCGATGACGGGCACCGAGGCCTGGGCGCTCGCGAGGGCAATCCGTTCGTGGAGCGCATCGCGCAGCCCCTCGGGGAGCTCTGCCATGCGCTCGACCAGCGTCATCACCCGGGCCAGCACGATGGGCCGGGTCGAGTCGATATCGCCGGTGATGGTCCAGCCGTCACCGGTCTGGCGCAGCGGGAGCAGCCCCCCCTCCCCGCCGACCTCCACGGCCACCGGGTCGAAGTCGGCCCGCCGCATCATGTCGTCGATCATCCCCTGCAGGCCCATGGTCCGGCCGTCTTCCGGGGAATAGATTCGGGCGATGCCGTACTCGTGCAGCTGCTCGATCTCCTCGGGCACGATCACCCCGCCACCCCCGCCGAAGATGCGGATGTGGGGCGCTCCCTTCTCGTCGAGCAGGTCCTTCATGTACTGGAAGTACTCGATGTGACCGCCCTGGTAGGAGGACACGGCGATCCCGTGGGCGTCCTCCTCGATCGCGGCGTCCACGACCTCCTCCGCGGGCCGGTCGTGCCCCAGGTGGATCACCTCGCAGCCGGAGGACTGCAGGATCCGTCGCATGAGGTTGATCGCGGCGTCGTGTCCGTCGAACAGGCTGGTGGCGGTCACGAAACGCAGGCGGTTGGACGGCTGGTACACGTCGGGCTGATCGGCCATCGTCACCCTCTCGGAACTCCCGGGGGCTGCCCCGGGAGAGGCTCCAGGCTTCAGGCGTCAGGCTTCAGGCTTCAGGCTTCAGGCAGGAGGTCGTCTCGCTTCGCACGACATCAATCGAAGACACCCATCGGCGCCGATCCGCGATGCGATGCTGCCGCAGGCGGCGAGCACGAAGAGCCTGACGCCTGACGCCTGACGCCTGACGCCTCCTGGTCCTGGACGCCGGAGGATACCACACGGACCCCCGGCTTCCGCGGGGGACGGGCGGGCTGTTATCTTGGGGCGGATCGTGCCACGCCGCAGCCCCTGGACGTCCCCGTGGATCCCCGCCCTGCTCTTTCCCGCGGGGCTGGCGATCCGCGGCCTGTGGGCGTCGCTGATCCCCCCCGGCCGCAGCCACGACGCCTGCGAGAACGCCCTTGCCGCGACCGAGCTGTGGTCCGGCGGCGCCGACCTGCTGTTCACCCGGGTCCACGGCCTGGACAAAGAACCCCTGTTCCACGCCCTGCTCTCGGCGGGCATGGCGGTGCTGGAGGCGGAGCGAGCGCTGACCGGGTGCTCGATCCTCCTGGGCGCCGCGGCGCTCCCGGCCACCTGGGCCCTCCTGCGAGCCGCGGGGCTCCGGGGCGGAGCGGTGGTGGGGGTCGCCTGGATCGCCTTCGGCGCCTGGCCGGTGGTCTATTCGCTGGTGGGCTTCCGCGCGGTGGCCGCGCTGCCCTTGTGTGCGGCCGGTATGGCCGGGGCGCTGGCGCTGGCGCAGCGGGCACGGGAGGGGCGCCCGCTCCCCGGATGGCTCGCAGCGGTCACCGGACTCGCCCTCACCGCCTCCCTGTACGCCTACACTTCCGCGCGTCTGGTGTGCGCGTGGACGCTGGTGTGGTTGCTGGCCTGCCTGATCGCGCGGCGACCCGGGGGGTGGCTCCGGACCCTGGCCTGGCTTGCCGCAGGCTGCGCCCCGGCCCTGCCCTGGCTCCTGGCCCTGCTGGGACCCGAGGGCCGCGAGACCCTGCTGCGCGGGGGCTACGTGTTCGCAGCCGAGGGCGCCGAACGCAGCCGTCTGCTGCTGGACGCGGTGCTGATGCCGGCCCACGTGGGCTTCGACTACGCCCCCATCTCCCGGCCGGGCTACATCGCCGATGGGGCATCGGCCGTCTTTCCCCTCTCCGGCCTGCCACCGCTGGCGGTGGGTGTGACGGTCCTGCTCGTCCTGGGGCTGGCCACCGGCCTGTGGAGCTCGCTGCGGCGTGCCGGGGGACTGGCGCCCACGCTCGCCATCGGCGCCTGGGCCGCCCACCTGGCCGTCCTCGGGGCTGCGGGACCGTCGACGACGCGCTTCCTGTTGATCCTGCCCGCCCTGGCGCTCCTCGTCGGCTGGGGGGTGGAACGTTGCCTCGAGCGGGTGCCGGTGAAGCCCACGGCGGTGCTGGCGATCTGCGGCCTGCTCGGCAGCGGCGCTGCGGCCTGGGAGAGCGGCAGACTCGTGACCCTGGTCGACCACCCCCACGCCTGGAGCAACTTTCCCGACGCGGTGATGGTCGCCTCGGAGCTGGCCGTAGACGTTCCCGACGACCGCACGCCCGTGGTCGTCGTGCCCCGCGCCCGCTCGGTGGTCGATCTGGCGGCCCGCCGTCGACCGCAGCTGCAGGTGGTCGAGTTCCACCACGCGGCCGGCACGCTCGCCGACCTGCCCCCCGCGCCCGACCGCCCCGTCTACCTGGTCGTCCGCCACCCCCACACGGACGCCGTCCTGCGGGATCTGCAGGCACTCCACCCCACCGGCACTCGCACGGCGATCCCGGGCGCAGGTGGCCGCACCTTCGATGGACTGACGCTGGAGATCTTCGATCCGGCGGGGGAGATCCCCTGATCCGCTACATCGGATAGCAGTCGCCGCCGGGGAAGGTGCAGGTGGCGACGTAGGTGACCGTGTTGTCGCCCGAGATGGTCAGGGTCTCGGTGTATTCCAGGTTGCCGTTGGTGTAGACGTTGACCGTCGTCACGTTGCCGCCCTGGAAGTCGGCGCCCCAGCCGTTGGAGCCCTCGTAGTCGTGCACGATGATCGTGAACGTCCCGTGCTCGGGCACGTCCACGTTGATGTTCTCGGGGCCGGTGCCCGGGATATCGTCCAGGTCCAGGGAGGGGTCGTCGTCGTAGTTGTTGGGCTGACCCCAGTCCAGGTAGTGGTAGATGTTGTTCTGCTGGCAGTTGGCGTAGTAGCAGTCGCCGTTGGACTGATAGTTGCCGTTCGGTCGCAGCAGGTGCAGGTCCATGTCGTCCGACGGCGTGTTCCAGCTCAACTCGACCCACAGGTTGTCCGCCGCCAGCGCGTCGAAGCTGGCCGTGCAGGGCGCACTGCACTCCTCCAGCGGATTGCACACCACCAGCTGAGCCGTGTACGTGCCGACCATGTCCGGGGTGACGGTTCGCGTCTGCCCGTTGCCGGTGAGGTTGACCGCCGAGCCCTGGGGCTTGCTGACCCAGGTCCAGTTGTAGGTCAGCTCGTTGGCGCCGTAGTTGGGGTCGCTGCTGGCGTTGCCTGCGCCGTCGTCCGGGTAGTAGGTGGACGACTCGGAGATGGCGTACACCTCCTCGGGATTGGCGTGGCAGTAGGCCACCGGTACGCCGGAGCCGGCGGACAGGGGGATGATCAGGGGGTTCTCGTCCGGGTCGTTGCTCAGCACGTCCACCTGGCCCGCGAAACCGCCGGATTGGCCCCCCGCGTTGAAGTGCACGTCGAAGGACGCAGACTGACCCGACTCCAGGGACGAGCCCAGGGCGTTGCCGTCGGAGACGCTGAACTCCGGGTCGCCCGAGACGATCAGATCGTCGATCTGCAGGAACCCCTCGCCCACGTTGGTCAGCACCACCTGTTCGGTCAGGGTCTGGTTGGAGTTGACGGCCCCGAACTCCACCGACGCCGGGTCGGCCTCGATGTCCGGTTCGGCGCCGGCGGCCATCACCAGCTCGACCACCTCGGGCTCGTCGGACGCGTCGTGGTAGACCAGGATCTGGTTGGTGGTCTCGGCCAGATCGTCGGTGGGGAAGAAGTACACCGTCACCGGTTCATTGCGGCCGTCCTCCAGGCGGAAGGACTCGTCGAGCACGTGATCGATGCTCAGGTAGGGCACCTCTTCGCCCCAGGCGAAGCCGGTGATCTCCACGCTCTTGTCGCCCACGTTCTTGATCCGGAACTCCTGTGTGTTCTGGGCACCGGTCGTGACGTAGCCGAAGTCCAGCGAGTCCGGATCCACGATGATCTTCGCCTCCTCTTCGGCCAGCTCGTACTCGTTGCAGGCGAGCAAGCTGCCGAGGGCGAACAGGAGCACCGAGAGCAGATGAACGCGACCAAGCATGGCGACCCTTCCCTCGGCCGTCAGGTGGGGGAAGGAACCCCTGACGGCGCGATCTCCCAAAAACCCGAATCCGGACGTGCCGCACCATAACACGCGCGAGGAAAGAGGCAAGGGTCTTCATCACGGGGGTCATCAAGGCGAGGGGACAAGACCCTACGGAGCGTCGGAACCCGTCGACTCGTAGACCGGCGCCTTGACCACGTAGTCCGCTCCGGTCCGCTGGGCCTCGAGCTGCTCGTGGAGGTGGATCGCGTGCAGGGCGTGGCAGGCGTCGCCGGCGGTGAAGAGGTAGTACTCGTACTGCCCCTCCCTGAAGGTGTCCAGGCGGTCGAAGACCCCCATGTCCTGGAGCTGCTGGACGGTGACGTACAGGGCCTTGTGGGCGACCACCAGCTCCCGGCGGTGGAAGTCGTTGGGGACGAAGGTCCCGTGGAGCTCGGCCTTGGCCTCGGACTCCAGGAAGTGCCCCAGGTACTTCATGCGCTGCTCGACCAGCAGCGGCGCCATCTGGGGAGCCTGGGTCAGGGCGTTGTCCACGGCCTCCATCTCCCGGCGCATGCGCCAGAACAGCAGATCCATCTGGTAGGCCAGCCGCTCGCTCAGCTCCCGATCCCCGAAGCCCGCTGCGACGCAGGCGTCGGCGCCCATGAACAGGTGGGTCCCACCGCAGGTGTAGCGGAAGATGCCCTGGCGTCTCTTCTCGTAGGTCGTGTCCCCCGCACGGCGGATGTCGTCCAGAAAGCGCGACTCCTCCTCCAGCTGGCCCACCAACGCAGACGTGAGGTCATCCAGGTTCACCTCCACGCCCGCGTGGGTCACGAAGGTGTCCTGGCCCTCCTTGGCGGTCTGGCAGAACGCCTGGGCCGACCAGGGCGCCTCGTTGGCGTCCGGCAGCGGGCCGTCCCCCAGCGCTGGGTCGTACTCGAACCGCCACTGGGCGTCGGCGACCAGCGCCTGGATGCGCGGATCCGGGATCCCCATCTCCACGAGCGTCTTGAGGCTCTGGTCCCGGTGGGCGTCGATGCGGGCGCCGCCGGGCTCGTCGATGGGGAACACCTGGATCGCCCGACCGGCCACCTCGCGGGCCTCCAGGTGGCTGTCCAGCAGGTGGACCCCGGCCGGATCCCCGTCGCGCGTGAGGTGTCGGGGGCCCCAGGCCAGCATGCCGTGCATCAGCATCCAGGGCTGGTCCGGGTCGCGGGTCCAGCGGTCCACCACCCGTTCGAGGATCACCGTGGCCTCTTCCCGGAGCTTGGCCAGCTCCGGGTCGAGCTGCCACACGGACTCGACGCGATCCGGATCGGGAGTGGGGACCTCGGCGGTCGGTTCTTCGCCGCGCTCGCCGTCGTCGCCCCCGCGATTGCGCAGACTGAAGGCGACCAGGGCGGCGACCACCACCACCACCACGATGGCCGGGACGGTGTAAGGCGACCCCTGCTTGGCCGGCGCCGGCGCGGGGCCGGACCGGGGGCGGGACGGACGACCGCTGCCCTTGCGCTTCTTGCTCACTCGACCAGTTCGACCTGGTGGATGGCGTCTTCGGCCGTCACGTAGAGGGTGTCCATGGCGGGACTGACGGCGATCCGCATCCGGTCCTTGGGGTTGTCGAACGCCTGCAACTTGCGCACGAACTTGCCGCGCTTGTTGAAGATGTAGATCCAACCCGCGTCGGTGGCCACGTAGAGGTTGTCCTCCGCGTCCGTGGCCATGTCCCAGTCCTCGCTGCCGTCGTTGTCCAGCGGCTTCTTGAGCCACTTGCCCTGCTTGAAGCCGTCCTCGAGGGCGTACTCGATGATCTCGGTGCCCTCGTGGCGGACCAGCAGCTTGCCGTCCAGCACGACCCCGGCGAGGATGGTCTCGCCCGTGTCGAACTGCACGACCTTGTCGCCGGTGGGACTGAAGCCCCAGACCTCGCTACCCAGCAGGAAGTAGAACACGTCGCCCCACCAGGTGATGATCGGCGTCGCACACCCACGTCCGGGGTGGACGCTGAACGAGGCGGGGATCAGGAAGTCCCCCTGGGCGTTGGCCTCGTCGTCGAAGGTCTGGACGCGCAGGGTGGAGTCGATGACCGCCAGCACGTCGTAGTTGCCCACCGAGGCATACACCGGCTGCTCGAACTCACCGGCGTCGGCTCCGGGAGCGGCGCCCGTGGCGTAGGGGTCGCCCTCCTCGCCGAACCAGGACCACGCGATGCCCGCCTCCCGGCCGATCACCTTGTCCGCGCGGCCGTCGGTGGTGAACCACTGGATCCGGTTGTTGCCCACGTCGGCCACCACCACCCGGCCCTCGCTGTTCACGTCGATGGACAGCGGCTCGTCGCGTCCGTTGAGGGCGCCGACCTCGAGGCCGGTGGCTCCCCAGGCAGGGATGTTGTGGCGGCGCGACGAGATCAGGACCTCGTGGGCCCGGAAGGCCTTGACCAGATCCTCCACCCAGTAGACGTCGTCACCGGTGGCACGGGCCCCCGCACCTTCCAGGTGGGGGATGACGTTGACGTCCTTGAGCCGCTGCAGCTTCTCGATGGCCTCCTCGTCGAAGTCCAGGAAGCTGCCCCGGTAGCCCGCCGGCACCAGCTCGCCGACCTTGTCGATGAGGTAGGGCGGGCCGTGGATCGCCGCGCGGGCGAGGAACTTGAAGTTGGCCGAGTAGTCCTCACCCGCCTTGCAGCCGGCGTAGGCCGCCGAACGCGCTTCCTCGTACTCCGCGGCGGCCGCCTCGTGCTCCTTGCCCTCCATCCACTTGTCCAGCTTCACCGACGCCTCACCCAGGCGGGTGGGGTAGTCCAGGGCGATCTCGGCCACGTGGGTGTTGTCGAAGATGGAGCCCTGGTAGACCTCCTTGATCACCAGGCGGACCTTGCGCAGCGGCTTGCCCACGCGCAGCTCGTGCCGGGTGAACCGGTCCCCGAACTCCAGGGTCCGCGTCTCCTGGCCGTCCTCGGTGGTGAGAACGATCTCGGCGACCTTGACCCGGTTGTGTTCGCCGTGGCGCTTGGTGCCGTCCGAGAAGTTACCACCCCAGATGGACAGGGTGCCCACGTCCACGAAGGCCCCCAGATCGATCTGGATCCATTCGTCGATGCCCGCGCCGGCCTGGCCCTCGCTCCACGACGTGTCGATTCGACCGTCGAAGGCCATCTCGGCGCCCCGATCGGTCTCCCCGTCGTCATAGCTGCTCGAGGCCTCGATGCGGACCTTGGCCGGCCGACCGATGGCCGTGGTCGCCAGGGCCAGTACCGCCACTGCGCTGCACAGCAGTCCCAGATGTCTCATGGTGTTCCCTTTCGAGTACGCGCGTGCAACGCCTTGGTATCAAAGCGCCGATTCCAGCGTCAAGGACGGCCACGGCGGCCGTTCCATTCGGATCGGGGTGGCCGGGGGGCCTCAGGGTAGGACGAACCGGACCCGCTCCAGGCAGTCCCATCCCATGTAGGACTGGCCCTGGAGTGCGCCGGCGGGGAAGCTGCGGAACTGGGCGAAGCCTCGGAACGCGTCCGGAGACAGGGGCACGTTGCACCAGGGGTTGTGGTACACGCGCAGCGTGAACACCGCCCGGTCTCGCTCCCACTTCTTGTCGACCATCACCACCGCGGAGATCGCCCTCGCGGTGGGACGGGCGAAGATCGCCGCCGCCCTTCCGTTGGCCTTGTAACTCTTGACCCGCTCCTGGCGACCGCCGCGGGTCGTCCAGCAGAACGAGAAGTTGGCCTTGTTGTAGAAGAAGTCCTCGAGGTAGTTGGCCGGCAGATCCCACTCCTCGTTGCCGAAGAATGCCAGCACCAGTGGGGTCTCGTCCCCGGTCTGGGCGACCACCCGGGCCGCCTTGTCCTCCAGCACCGCGCCCAGCGACTCCAGGACGTTGGGGGTTCGCAGCGGGGTGATGCGGAACTTGACCAGGTCGGTCTGGGGCTGGCGCAGCCGGTCCAGGATCGAGAACTCCAGGTGGATGTGGTCGTCCCGGTACTCGGCGTACTTGCCCTCCCAGTTCGTGTCCTCGAGGCTGTTGAGCCACACCTCCAGCGCCCTGCGGATCGGCCGAGGGTCGAAGTTCGTGGGCAGCCAGCGCTTGAGGTAGACGCTGAACATGAACCGATGCTCGATCTCCTTGAGCTCCCGCAGCAGACGCCGGAAGGGGCGCATGCTCCCGCGTACCTGGACCTCGGGGATGAAGGACTGAACCGATACGGAGAAGCTCCCCGTGCCGTCCTGGAGCGCGATGGTCATCGCCTCGAGATCGTCGATGGGGTACGACACGACCTTCATCTGATTGCCGACGAGCACCTCGTGCAGAACGAGCTCGGTGAACGCCTGGAAGAAGGTCGGGTTGTCCAGGGAGAAGAGCCGCTCGCGGTAGGCGTCCTTCGCATCTTCCCGGAGCCGGCCGAACCAGTTCTCGATCTGCTCCTTGAAGTTGACGATCGCCGGTTCGGGGCGGGTGCAGAGGGTAGCCACGAAGGACGGATGTCCCGGGGGGAGATCCTCCAGCTTGGCCACGAAGTCATCGGAATAGAGGGGGAGCATATCGATCGATCAATCGTCCTTGCGTGCTTCCATCCGGTCGTGAAGGGACGAGCGCACCGATTATCCAGCATCGGAGGGGACCGCTGCAATCCCCCGTTGCCAGGCGTTCACCATCAGCGTCCGTATGGGGGACCGCGGTCCGCCGCCCGATGTCGGTTGCCCTGGAGGGGTGCGGGTGGCAATATTCGCCCGTCTTCCCGTGCTGTTAGGGTCCGCGCTGTGGCGGGTCCAGTTGCCGGATCGAGTTCGATGGCCCGCCGATCCCGTCTCCGAGATGTCCCCCCCCTGCTGACCGACGACGTCCTTCCTGCCCTCTATCGGATGGTGTCGGTGGATCCCGAGCGGTTCCTCGCCCAGCTGCGTCGCCGGGGGGTCCGCGTCCACACCCTGGACGACCTGCGTGCCGTCGATCCCGACCGGCTCGACCGGATCGCCGGCGACGAGATCCGTTCCGCAAGGAGGAGGTCGGCGGTCTCGGGTGTCGGACTGGGTATGGGCGGGTGGCTGGCCATCCCACCGGACATCGCCCATCAGCTCGTCTCCCTGGTCACGCTGGCCCAGCGGCTCAGCCTGGTGTACGGGGTGGACTTCCGCACCGGCCGGGGCGAGATCGAGCTGTGGAAGGGAATCGCGGAGGCCGTGGGAGCGAAGGTGGACATCACGGGGACGCCCACGGACGTGGCGCGGCGGATGCCGGTCCAGCTCGGCCGGAGCCGCATCGCGCTACATCCCATCGCCTGGCGCCTGGCCCAGGCGGTGGCCCGCCGGCTGGCGCTGCGGGTTTCCACGCCCCTGGGAAGGATGGTCCCCGTGCTCTCCGGCGGGATCGGTGGCGTGACCAACTACGTCCAGATGGGACGCGCGGGGCAGCGTATGATGGCGTACTACCGCGGACGCCGCGGCGCCGAAGGCGTGGAGATCGGCGAGTCGATCGAAGTAGAAGTCGTGCAGACACCGGAGGGCGGCCCCGAGGGCTGACCCCGGTGCGAGGAGGCAGCGGATGCCGGGACCGACGTGGTTGACCCTCGCCGTGTTGGGCGAGACGGAGCTCGGGACGTGGGACATCATCGCCAAGTCCGACCCGATGGTGAAGTTCGTGCTGGTGATCCTGGTGCTGTTCTCGATCATCAGCTGGGCGATCATCCTGTTCAAGGGGATCGTACTGATGCGGGCGCGACGTTCGTCGGACCGCTTCGTGGAATTCTTCTGGAACTCGTCGAGCTTCGAGGAGGCGTTCACCGCCTCGTCCAAGTTCGGCGGCGCCTCGGTGGCCCAGGTGTTCAAGGCCGGCTACGGCGAGATGAAGAAGGTCCAGGACAAGAAGGGCAAGGGGGACGGCCCGACCCACCTGTCCACCATCGACGTGGTGGCGCGCGCCATGCGGCGCGAGACCTCGGTCCAGGTCGCCTCGCTGGAGCGGCTGGTGCCGTTTCTGGCCACGGTGGGCAGCGCCTCGCCCTTCATCGGGCTGTTCGGAACGGTGTGGGGCATCATGCAGGCGTTCCAGAAGATCGGCGCCACCGGTGAGACCTCGATCCAGGCCATCGGCGGTCCCATCTCCGAGGCGCTGATCGCCACGGCGATCGGCCTGTTCGCCGCCATCCCCGCGGTGATGTTCTACAACTACTTCGTCGGCCGGGTCCGCGCGGTGGGCCAGGCCATGGACAACTTCACCTACGACTTCCTCAACATCGTCGAGCGCCACTTCGGGAACTGATCCATGGGTATGCAGGTCGAACAGGGTGGCGACGGCGGACGGGGCCCCTCTACCGGCAGCGTGCTGTCGGAGATCAACGTCACGCCGTTCGTGGACGTGATGCTGGTGCTGCTGATCATCTTCATGGTCACCGCACCCATGATGACCCAGGGCATGGAGCTGGACCTGCCCCGGGTACGGGGAGAGACCTTGATCGAGGACGACCAGCACCCGATGGTGATGGAGATCGACGCCGAGGGCCGTCTCTACCTGAACCAGCACGAGTTCTCGCTCGAGGAGATGGAGATCAAGCTGCCGGCGATCTACGGAGAGCGCAGCAACAAGGAGCTGTTCATCCGGGCCGACGGTTCGGTCACCTGGGACTACCTGGCCCAGGTGATGGCCGCCGCCCGGCTGGCCGGCATCGCCCAGGTCGGCATGGTGACCGAGGCCGAGGACTTCGGCGACGAGGACGAGGAGGAGGCGGAGTAGTCGGGACGTTCCATGCGCCGCAGAAACGACCAGATCGCGATCTTCTGGCTGGTGGGCCTACCGCTGGCCGTGGTCGCCCACGCCATCCTGATGGTGATGGTGCTGGTGACCCGGGGGCCGATCGAACCACTGCTGAATCCCGACGACGTGATGCAGGTGGCGATGGTGACCCTCCACCGGGATGCCAACGTGCTGCCCGAGAAGGTGACGATCGCCCCGCCGGTGGTGACCGGCGACATGGGGGTCAAGGACGACGTACCGGTGATCCCCGACGAGATGGTCCTCGAGACCGAGGACGACGAGGACAAGGAGGGGGAGGAGAAGGCGCCCGAGGACGACGAGGCGCGCAAGGAGCGGCGGGAGGACCTGCTGGCCAAGGCCGACCAGTTCGACGCGCCGCCGGGACCGGAGACCAACGTCCCCACCGACCCCGAGTCCACGGTGACCAGCCTGGAGGACGTGTGGGCCAGCGGGAGTGGCACCAACGTGGCCGATCCCGAGCTGTCCCAGTACATCCGCGACTGCAAGGAGCGGATCATGCAGAAGTGGCATGTCCTGCCCTCTGTGGCGGCCAGCAACCCCGACCTGACCGTGGTGATCGGACTGCGCATCGACGACAAGGGCAAGATCACCAAGGTCAAGCTCATGGAGGGCTCGGGCAATCGCCAGTATGACTCGGCGACCTACCGTACTGTCCGGCAGATGGGCTCCCTCCCCACGCCGCCCAGCGACAAGATCATGGGCTACGCCGAGGACGGCGTCTTCATCCGGTTCAAGGCTTCGGACAAGGTTTTCTAAGAGGCGTCAGGTATCAGGCGTCAGGCTTCAGGCGGAAAGGTCGTCTCGCTGCACTCGACATCCGATCCGGACGACACTCGGGAAAACGAAGGCGATGCTGCCGAAGGGCGCGAGCACCATTCCGACGCCTGACGCCTGACGCCTGACGCCTGACGCCTCTTCTCCCCACTGGAGTCGGAACAAGTGGGTGCGTAGGATGGTTGTTTCGATAGCGTGACGAGGAAGCGGAGCGAGCTGAGATGAATCGACGATTCTGGATGGCGGCGCTGGGCGGGTTGCTTCTGGCGGGTTTGGCAGCCCTGCCTGCGGACAGGGCGGCTGCGGAGATCTACATCGACGTGACCGGGCAGGGTGACTTTCCCCTCGCGGTCCCCGACTTCAAGCAGATCGGCAAGAAGCACGAGGCCGGTGAGATCCTGACCCGGGTCCTGCGCCGGGATCTACAGATGAGCGGCTGGTTCCGGATGATGGATCCCAATGCCTTCCTCGAGGATGCCCAGCAGAGCGGACTGCGCATCGGCGAGTTCGAGTTCGAGGACTGGTTGACCCTGGACAGCGCGGGCCTGGTCAAGGCGGGGTACGAGTTCGACGGCAAGCAGCTGTCGGTGGAGCTCCGCGTCTACCATGTCATCGATCAACAGATGATCCTCGGTGACGTCCTCACCGGCGACCTGGACGACCCCGAAGCCCTGGCCCACCGGGTGGCCGACGTGGTCATCGAGGCGTTCACCGGCCAGAAGGGCCCGTTCTCGGGCCGGATCGTGTGCGTGGCCACCCACACGGGCAACAAGGAGATCTACCTGGTCGACATGGGCGGGAGGGCCAAGCAGCTGACCCGCAACGGGCAGATCAACCTGTCCCCGTCCTTCAGCCCGAACGGGGGCAAGGTCGCCTACACCAGCTACGCCGCCGGGAACCCGGACGTGTGGGTCTACAAGCTGGCGGACGGCAGCCATTCGCTGCTGAGCAACCGGCCGGGCATCAACCTGGGCGCCGACTGGAGTCCGGATGGTTTCCGCATCGCCCTGACCCTGAGCCACGTCGGGGACTCGGAGATCTACACCATCAACGGTTCGGACGGGAACGACCCGGTCCGGCTGACCAGCAACTGGGGCGTGGACGTCAGCCCGGACTGGTCCCCGGACAGCAGCCGGATCGCCTTCACCTCGTCCCGGCACGGCGAGCCCCAGATCTTCGTGATGGACCGCTCGGGCGGGCGGGTCACCCAGATCACCTTCGGCGGCAATCACAACGTCTCGCCCACCTGGTCCCCGGACGGCGCCAAGATCGCCTTCGCTGGCCGGGACAAGGGCCGCTTCGACATCTTCGTGTGCAACGCGGACGGGTCCAACCTTCGCCGTCTGACCCAGTCCCCCGGGGACGACGAGGACCCCACCTGGTCCCCGGACGGCCGCTACATCGCGTTCTCCAGCGACCGGGAGGGGGGCGGCAAGCAGCTGTTCGTGATGACCGCCGACGGTCGCAACATCACCCGGATCACCGACGGGAGGGGCTCGTACACCAACCCGGATTGGTCCCCGGTCGCCCCGTGACCCCCCTACCCGGCTCGCTGGGTCTCCCCCCCCGCGCAGCGGGTGTCGACATCGGAACCAACACCTGCTCCATGGCCCTGGTGGGCCGGGAGAACGCCGGACCGGCGTACGAGGTGCTCGAGGACTACTCGGTGGTCACCTCCCTGGGCAAGGACCGCAGGGCGGACGGGCGCCTCCACTCCGACTCCGTCGAACGCACCCTCACCGTCCTGCGCATGTTCCGGCGCAGGCTTCAGCTGATGGACGTCCCCGCGGTGTTCGTCAGCGCCACCAGCGCCGTCCGGGACGCCCCCGACGGAGCGGTGTTCGCCGATCGGGTGGAGACGGAGCTCGGCTTCCGGCCCGAGATCCTCGACGGCGAGGTGGAAGCCACGACCACGTTCGCCGCCGTCGAACGGGAGTTCGGGGGCCGCGACACCCTGGTCCAGATCGACGTGGGCGGGGGCTCCACGGAGCTGGCCGGCGGTGACGCGAAGGGGCTGGCTCGCCGGATCTCCGTGGATCTGGGCGCGCTGCGCTGCACCGAACGCCAGCTGCGGCGCCAGGCCCCGCCGGATCCCGCCGACCTGGCTCGCCTCGAGGAGGCCGCCCGCGAGGCTCTCCGCGGTTTCCAGCGTCCGGAGTCGCCCTTCGTCGCCGTGGGTGTGGGCGGCACGGCCACGACCTTGCTGGCCGTGCGCGACGGGATCGAACCCTACGACGGCCGGAAGATCCACGGGGCGACCTGCTCCGTCGCGGACCTCCGCCGCCTCGAGAGGCGCGCTGCGACCCTGACCGTCGAGCAGATCGCCGCCCTCCCCGGCATGGAACCCGGCCGCGCCCCCTACGCCCTGGCCGGTTCCGTCCTGCTCCGCGCATCCCTGGAACACCTCGGCGCCACCGAGATGAAGGTCTCCGACCGCGGGCTCCGATACGGGCTGATGTACCGGGAGTTCCCTACGATGATCGTGCGGTAGATCTCGTGCCGGTGCCCGTGCCCGGTCCTCTTCCCCTCACTGCTCCCCTACCGAGAAGTGGATCGCCATGCCCCGCCACCAGGGCTCGTCGGAGTCCCGGTCGAACAGCGGCGAGGCGCGGCCGAGCTGGATGCCGCCGTCCAGGCGCAGGGGGCCGACGGGGGTGCGGACGCGGATGCCCAGGCCGGCGGACGTCCGGACGACGGGGTCCAGGCCCCGGTCCAGGTCGTCCCGATCGTCACCATGCAGGAGGTACACGTTCCCCCCGTCCTGGAACACGATCAGCTCCACGCTGCGACTCCGGGTGAGGGGGAAACGCTCCTCGAGGTTGAAGCTGAAGTACACGTTTCCGCCCACGGGAACCTGGATCTGGCTATCGGTGAGCCCCACCCCCCCCAGATCCCGCGCCCGGGCCACCGTCGGCCCCAGGGTCTCGAGGCGGTACCCACGTACCGAGGTGGCGCCGCCCAGGCGGAAGCGGTACTCGACCGGCAGCATCTCCGACTCGGGTCCCAGCCAGCCGATCCCCCAGTCCACCCTCGAGGCCACGTTGAAGGGCCAGGCCTTCAGATCCTCCCGGGCCCAGCGGATCAACGGCAGGTAGATGGCCACGCGCTGGCGGAATCGGCCGAACTGCTCCTGGCTCAGGGGGGAGAGGTCGGTCCCCTCCAGGTCCAGGCCCAGCAGGATCCCGGCGGTGGGGTTGAAGCGATCGTCACGGAAGTCCAGCTGGGCCGCGAGGTGGAACAGTCCCAGGCGGCGGAGCCCCGAGGGCGGCTGCTGGGAACCGATCAACCCCAGGAATCCGGACCGGAAGTCCTCGTCCACCCGGTCCGCTGGGGTGAGCACGGCCGCAGGATCCACGTACTCGGGGTACCGCCACAGCACCTGGAAGTCCCAGGCCAGGCGGAGCTCGTGTCCCCGCTTGAGGTCCACCGTCCAGGCGGCCCCGGCCCCCAGTCCGTAGTTCTGGATGATGTAGGTGGGCTGCAGCGCCCGTTCGTTGAGCAGCACGCGGATGTTCAGCCTCAGGGGCACCCTGGGGAAGTGTGCGATCTCGTACCCCGTCGCGATCTTCCACTCCACGTCCGCCCGCTGGGAGCCGGTCAGGTCTCCGGCCGGGGAGAACGCCAGGCGCAGGTTCTCCCAGTCGATGCCCACGTGGGCAAAGGTGCTCCAGCGGTGCCCCACCCCCCCCAGGTTCCCCAGGTGGCTCTCCCCGGCGAGCCGCAGTCCCTCGGATGTGCTGATGCCGGGTCCCAGCAGCAGGCGCCAGCGTTTCCGCTCGGAGACCTCCACCAGCACGTCACGGATCCGGCCGGAGGTGTTCAGGGGGCGAATCCCCACCTGCTGGAACAGGGTGGATTCCAGCAACCGCCGGCGGGACAGCTCGACCTCTTCGGGCCGCCAGAGGTGCCCGGGACGGATGCTCAGCTCGTTGCGGATCAGCCGGGTCCGGGTGTGGCGATTCCCCCGGACCAGGAGCTTGCCGTACCGTACCTGCTGGCCCTCGGCGAGGGTCCAGATCAGCGTGGCCTCGGTGGCGTCCTCGGACAGGTCCTGCTCCGACCGCACCACCACGTCCACGCAGCCGCGCTCACCGTAGAGCTGGCGGAGGCTATCCAGGACCCGCTCGATCTCGAGGGGACGGAGGGGCTCGCCGACGAGCGGCGCCGCCAGGGCCTGGATCTCCGCGTCGTCCACCCGCAGGTTGCCGCGGACCTCCACACCCCGGACGTGGGTCTGTGCGCCCTCCCGGATCCGGAGTCTGACCGTCGTGCGCTCGACGGCGCCCCGGGGCGGTGGTGTGCGCTCCACCGGCTCGCGATCGACCTCGGCCCCCAGGTAGCCCATGGACTGGTAGCGTGTCCGCAGGTCGTCCTCGGCCAGGTCCAGCGCCTCGTCGGTGATCCGGAGCCGGCGGACCAGCGACGCCCGGTTGGCCCGGCGCGGGAGGCGCTCGGTGACCATCAGGCGCACCTCCCGTTCCGGGAGGACCTCGTTGCCCTCCACGTGGATGTCCCGGCGGGAGGCGAGTACGGACTGGGGCCCGGTGTGTACACGGAAGATCAGCCGGCGCTCCCCGTGGACCTCCGCGATCTCTCCGGTGACCTGGACCGCGTGGTGACCGCGTTGCCGGTAGTGGGCCTCGATCCGGGCGATGGCGTCCTGCAGGTAGCCGGCGTTGATGCGGTGCTCCCGCTCGATGCCGATCACGCCGCGCAGCCTCCGGTGCGCGATCCCCAGCGGGGCGAGGATCTGGTCGGCCTCCGCACGCTCGGGATCCGTGGACTCGCGGAACTCGACGACCACGGGCGCCCCGGGGAGGATGTTGAAGGTCGCGACGGCCCGGTGGGTCTCGGGATCCAGTGTCACGGTCGGGGGCAGGAACCGGGCCTCCAGGTACCCCCGCTTGCGGTAGAGCTTCTGGAGGCTCTCCTGAGCCCCTTCGATGGCCGACTGGCGCAACCGGCTGCCCTCGAGCGCCGCCGCCCCGACCCGGGTGCGCAGGGTGCGGGTGGGTAGCCCGGCGGCGTCGTTGAATCGGATCTCGGCGAGCTGCGTCGGGGATCCGGGCTCCACCTCGAGCACGACCCGGACCCGCTCCTCCCCCATGGGTTCGTGACGTCCCGCGACCGCCGCGTCCAGGAATCCTTCCCCCACGAGCACCCCGGTGAGGGACTCGGCCAGACGGTCCTCGTCCCCGTCGAAGAACGAGTCCCCCTCGCGCAGGGGGAGGGCCTCGCGGACCTGGGCCCGGGGTACGGCGGCCGGCAATCCCTGGAACGAGATGCGGCGCAGGATCGGGCTCGGCGAGAGGTGGAAGGTGACGATCAGCCGGACCCCGTCGGGGACGACCGAGACGGTGACCTCCCGGAACAGTCCCAGCCCGTGGAGCAGCTCGATGGACCTCCGCACGTCCCCGGGTCGGAGCTCCTCGCCCTCGGTCAATTCCACCAGGTACGTGAGCTCCTCCACCTCCACCGAGGGAGGGGCGTCGAAGCGGATCTGATCGATGACGAAGCCGGTGTAGGTGGTCGGACCCCCGCGGGCCTGGACCGGGCAGGCCAGCAGCGCGAGCGCCAGCGCGATCAGTCGGCCTCGACGACCCATCTCATGTCCAGGGAGAAGTCCCCCACGTCTCCGAGGGGGCTCAGGGTTCCGATGGAATTCTGGGGACTGCGGTAGAGCGACGGGATCAGGTAGAGGTTGGGGGCCAGACGCCAGTCCAGCTGGAGTCCGTACGAGTTGCCGGTCAGGCCCACCGAGAACTGGCCCGTGAGCTCGTTGGGAATCAGCTCCTTGCCCACGACCACATTGAAACCCGCGAGCTGCCCGGTGGTCGAGTAGTCGGGGACCAGGTCGATCCGGTCGGGCAGTGCGTTCCAGTTCTGGCCACTGCCCAGCTCCCCCCGGCCCTCCCGGACCTGTTCCATCAGCGCTCCGAAGCCGATGTTGGCCCCCTGGGCCACCAGGGCGGCCATGTCGGCCCCGCCCCCCAGCCCCTGCAGATCGTCCGTCGTGACCCCGAACAGCAGCAGCGCGTTGATGTCCGACTCGGACAGGTAGGGATCGCTGTTGCCCGCGATCCTCATCGATCCCACGTCCGCCATGTGTCCGTCGATCACGTACTGGATCGCGTAGCGCTCCTCCCGGGTGGAGATATCGGTGTTGATCACCAGGTGGAAGTGGGGGTCGATGGCCAAGGGTTCGGGGAAGGAGATGTCGCCCTCGGTCAGGTCGAAGTCGTGACCGCGGAACCAGACTCGGCCTCCTTCGGTGCGGATCCTGCCATCCACCCCTACCTGACGGCTGTCGCCGATCACCCGGATCTCGCCGGACGCCCGGGCCTGACCCAGGTTGTTGGAGATCCCGAATCCACCATCGCTGCGAATGCTCAGATCCAGGCCGAAGTACACGCCGCCCTCGGCCTCCTCCTCCACCTCCACCGCGTCCCCCCGCTCCCACGAAGGTCCCGACACGCTGAACAGCGACGACTGCCAGTTGAAGTCGTCCCGGTAGGTCATGTCCTCGACCTCGACGTCCCCCTCGAGGACGACCATCGGTACGGTACCTCGCAGGCGCAGGTCCGCAGTACCTCGGCTCCAGGGCAGCGACGAGGGATAGCGCACCGTGCAGTCCACGCAACGGGTGTGGACGTCGTAGGTGTACGGCTTGCCGTCCACGAAACCGATGGAACTCCCCTCGAAGCCCTCGATCCGCCCGCCCCCGAGCATGCCCTCGAACGCCTCCACGGTGACCCGTTCGTCCGCCAGTCGCAGGCGGGCGCGGTCGATCTCCAGGGGGTGGGGGAAGTGGATGGTCCGCAGACTTCCCTCCTCCACCTCCACGGTGGCGTCCAGCGAGGCCGTGGGGCGCGCACCGGTGTAGGCGAACGACAGGTGGGTCCGACGGGCCTCGGACGCCCCCAGCGCGGGCACGAACAGGTCCAACAGCGCCAGGTTGAGGGTCCCATCCGCGTGGAGGTCGACCTTGCCGGCGGGTCCCATCGAACCCCGGCCGGTGAGATGGCTCCCCTGGCCCACCAGGTGGAGCTGGTCCACCGTGAGGCGGCCCCCGTCGAGGGTGAGCTGGATCGGACCGTCGTTGTCCAGACGCAGGTCCCCACGGTCCAGATCCAGGCGCGTGAGCCTCAGCTCCCCGTGGTGTGCGGGTTGCTCCCGGTCGAGCCGGCCCGAGCCGACCAGCGTGCCGTCCGCGAGCAGGTGGGTCGGAGCCCTGGCCAGCGACCGTGGCGACAGCAGGAGGTGTAGCGGCAACGCGTTCCACGCCAGCTCGTAGCTGTACGCCCGGTCGCCCCCCAGGTCCAGGCTGCCACCCACCCGGTTGGCCGCCCGGCCCAGGAGGGTGCCGTTGGCCCTGAGCACCCCCTCGCGCAGCGTGATCGTCGCCTCGGTGTCTCCCAGGCTCGCCCGGGCGTACCGGGAGTTGGAGAGGACCAGGTCGCCGTGGAGCAGGGGCTCGCGCACCGTGCCCCAGAGGTGTACGTCCGCGTGCAGATCCGCCGAGAGCGGGAGCTCCCAGCCCCGGACCAGGTCGATCTGATCCAGGTCCAGGGCGTAGGTGAAGAGCTCCATGTCCATCGGACCGTGTGTGTCGATGTACCCCCGACCGTAGATCCCTCCGCGGCCCTTGCGCAGGTAGGCGTTGCGGAAGGTGAACTTGCCGGAACGCAGGGTGACTTGCGTGTCCACCGCCGTGAATCGCTCGGACATCAGCCGGACGTTGCGACCCCGGATCCAGGCCTCCCCGTCCAGCTCCCGAACCGGCCCCTCCACGTGGATGTGTCCGTCGAAGCGCCCCTCGAGGTCCAGGGTGTCGGTGAACACCCCGACCACGTCCTCGGCCCGGCCGTCGCGGAAGTCCAGACCGGCGGCGAAGCGGAAGGGTTTGCCGAACATCAGGGTGGCGAAACCGTCGTAGGCGGTCTCGCCGGTCTGGGCCTGGATCTCCTCGAAGAACAGGTCCTCTCTGGCGCGCCAGCGGATGTCGGACTCCACCAGCCCCAGGGGGTAGCTGTACAGAACGAAGTCCGCGACCTTGGCGTGCCCCTCGATCCGCAGATCCTTGGAGAGGCCGTGGATGTGGACGCGGGCCGGTCCGCGTCCGCCGAAGGGCACACCGGAGATCTTCTGCACCTCGTCCAGCGAGAGGGCCGCGGCGTCGATGTGCATGTCGAGGATCAGGGGCTTGTGGTAGACGAAGTCCACGTCGAGTTCCAGGTCGGAGTCCGCCGTGGTCACCCGGGTGTCCCGCAGCAGCGTCTTGTCCGAGAGGATCTGGACGGTGCCGGCCACGCGGCCGCCGTCCAGCGCCAGCACCGGCTCGGTCCCCTGGTTCTCCCGCCACGACCCGCCGTAGACCCTCAGATCGCGACAGGGGAGATCCACGACCACGTCGACCTTCGGCCCACCCGCGAGGGTCCCGCTGGCGCTGGCGTGGCCATCGATCTCCAGCATGACCCAGGGGGGAGGCATCCCGGCGGCCTCGAACACCTCGGCGAGTTGCAGCCCCTCCATGTCCAGCTCCGCGTCGACAGTGAGTTCCTCCCCCAGCAGAAGCCCCCCTGTGCCGGTAATCTCCCCTCCCCCGTACCCGACCCACAGCTGCTCGACGTCGAGCTCGTTCTCGTGGTAGCTCACCCGGGCCGTGGCGTCCCCCAGGATCAGCTTGTTCACCGCGCCGCCGGTGAATTCCAGGTCCCCTTCCACGCGGGGATCGCCGTCGATTCCCCGGACCAGCGTGTGGAGGTGCACGTGACCGGCCAGGGGGGGGAACGAGGGGTTGTCCGCGGAGAAGCGCTCCAGCTCCAGGTCGGTGACCGCGTCCAGGTCGTAGCGCAGGCTGCCGGCGATGGCGCCGCTTGCGTCCTTGGGGGAGAGCTCCAGTTCACCGTCCAGGGTCACGCTGCCCGATCTCGCCACGAACCGGTATCGATCGAGCTCGAGCCGATCACCGCGGCGGACCAGAGTTCCCGACTCCACCGCGATCCGCTCCTCGACCTCGCCGATCCTCAGGTGGGCGTCCGCCACCTCCAGGGTCGCCTCCGACTCATCGCGGCCCGCGGCCTCGAAGCGAATGTGGATCCCGTCCATCTGGAGGGTCAGATCGGGGCGATCGACCGACAACGAGACCGAGCCGTCCTCCAGATCCAGGGCCTCGAGGAAGAAGCGGGGGCCGCCGTCACCGTTGCCCTGGCGCCGCAGTCCCGGGAAGTCCCTGAGCTCTCCGTTACCGATCCGCAGCCGGATCACCGGCCGGTCGAGGGCCACCTTGCCGATGTGGATCTCCCGGGTTCCGCGCAGGCGAATGTCGGTGACCCGCAGCTCGTCGACCCGGAGGATCTCCTGGCCGGGCCTCAGGGGATCCCGCGAGTGGACCACGACCCCGTCGAGCACCAGGGACAGGGGCCACAGCTGCAGGTCCACGGACTGTACGTGTAGATCCTCGCCCAGGGCCGCGGAGCCCTGCTCGTTGATCAACGCACGCATCTGGTTGGCGAAGAAATCGCTCTGTAGCACGGCCGCACCGCCGCCACAGCACAGGGCGGCCACGGCGAACAGGACGAGGGTCCTGCGGAGCCAGCGGCGTGTACGGCGTCTACTCAACGACCCTTCCCGCGGGAGTCGGAGACCCAAAAAAAAACTCCGGCCAGCCCAACGGCCGACCGGAGTGCATCGAGGCAGTGGAGCGGGCAACGGGACTCGAACCCGCGACCCCAAGCTTGGGAAGCTTGTGCTCTACCAACTGAGCTATGCCCGCGTGCAACCCTCTGGAGGGGCAGAGCGCCGCAGATTGTAACAGCGATGCCCTGGTTTGCAACCCTGTCTACCGGTCGTCAGGGGTTGGACGACCGCGAGTCGCCCGGCCTTCAGAGGCACGGCCCCCTCAGCCCAGCTCCTCGGCCAGCGCCGCCAGTCGCGCGCCGACTTCCCCGGCGCGGTAATCGGCATCCCTGCCGGCGATGTCCTTGTAGGTGTCCTGGGCGACCTGCAACTCTCCTTGGTTCTGGTAGGTCTCGGCGAGGTCGAACATCAACTCCAGCTCGAGCGGCCCACCCGCCGCGGCCTCCAGCCCGCGCTGGAACTGCTCGATGGCCTCGGTCGCCCGCGCGAGCTTGGCGTGGCAGCGGCCCATGTACAGGCGCGCCCGGCCCTCGTCGGCGCCACCGCTCAACGCTCCCTCCAGCTCCTTGAGCGCCTCGTCGTAGAGCCCGACCTCGAAGTACCCCATTCCCAGGTCCAGCCCCGCCGAACCAGCGCCCGCCTTGGGCCCTCCGGCCATCGAGTCTTCCCCGTCTTCGCCGATCACGTTGGCCATCTCGTCCAGCAGCGAGTCGAAGGCCTCGTCGGCGGAGGACGGATCTCGCTCCAGCGGAATCTCGTCGTCGATGGTGTCTGGCTCGTCAACCTCGTCGGGGTCGCCGGGGCTGGCCATCGTGGATTCGTCGTCCGAGACCTCGAGCTCGATCTCGTCGCTGTCCTCGATTGGGGGCGATGGCATCGACGGAGCCTTGGAGGCGCTGGGCCCCACGGCGAGCTCGGACAGCAGCTGCTCGTCGGGCAGGATCTCCACGCTCTCGCCGTCGAGGGACTCCAGATCCGGGTCCATCGATCCCGGCTCCCCGACCATCCCGGCCCTCTCCATCGAGGCTTCTCCCGTGGCATCCACGGCGATGGGGGTCCGGGTCTCGTCCGTCAGCTCCAGGACCTGCTGCTCCTCCCAGGCTCGGAGCTGGTCGCCCATGGCCTCGTCGAAGGCCGACACCCGGCCCTGTGCCGCGGCGTCGTCGGGGAGGAGTCGGACCGTCTCCACCAGGCAGCGGCGGGCCACCGGCAGGTCGCCGGCGTCCATCGCCACCGTGTACATCTGCATGACCGCGGCCGCAGCTCCGTCCCGGTCCTCGTTGGCCTCCAGGACCAGGGCCGAGAGCCGATGAGAGGCGAAGAGCGTGGGCCATTCGCGCAGCGCCAGCTCCGACGCCTCCTGTGCGCGCTCCACCAGCCGGTACTTGAGGAACACCTCTCCGCGGACCACCGCCTCCAGGGCGTTCTCCGGGATCTCCTCGGGCAACTCCAGGGGAATCGCAGGGCGCTGGGGTTCGGCTGTGGGCGCCGGTCGGGAGTCCGGGGACAGATCGTGGACCAGCGACTCCACCTCACGCAGGCGCTTGGTGTCGTTGCGGGCGGTGAAGATGCGAAGCAGCTCCTCGAACACCTGCATCGCCTTGTGCTTCTTGTCGAGCTGGGTGAAGGCCTGCCCCAGCATCATCAGCGTCTCCTCGTCCTGGGGATCGATCTTGAAGCAGGCCTGGAGCTTGGCCAGTGCGCGGCGCGCCGATTTCCGCGTGAGCTGGATCGACGCCGACTCCTTGAAGTAGGGCAGGGGCTCGTCCGCGATCCCGGCGAGGCGGTCCAGGACGGCCAGCAGGTTGTCGCTGTCCCCACGTGCCCTCAGATCGGCGGCCATGTCGTTGAGGGTCTCGACCGCCTTGGTGCCCATCCCCCCGTCCACGTACTGATCCACGAGCCGCTGATGCAGCTCCACGTCATCGGGGTTGATGCGGCAGAGCTTCTCGTAGACGGCGATCTTGTCCTCGATCGCGCCGTCCTTCTCCACCTTGCTCGCCACGGTGCGGAAGTGGTAGGCCGCGTCGGATCGCTTGCCCTGCTGGCGGTAGATCTCCCCCAGGTGCAGGTGGATGTCGATCTTCTCCGGATCCATCCCCAGCATCTGCTTGTAGACCGCGATCGCCTTGGGGAAGAACCCCCCTTGCTGGTAGTAGGCGGCAACCCACCGAAACTCCTCCATGGCCTCCTGCGCACGACCCTTGCGTGCCAGCAGCTCGGCGTACTTGTGCCGGATCCGGGGGTCGCGGTCGTCCATGGAGAGCACCTTCTGGTACTCCCGGATGGCCTTGTCGACTTGCCCCCGCTGGAGGAACTTGTTGGCCGCTCGCAGCGATTTTTCCTTCTTCGAGATCACGCGCTGGTCCCCATGCGTAGTGTGCTAGTCAGCATTCACCCAAGGATACGCCGTTTTGTCATTTCGCGCGCGCGCGAGCGACGGCTGTGGCGTCAGCCAGGCCGGAGGACCGCGCCGGCGAGCCCGCGCAACCCCAGTGTGTAGCTGTCTGCGCCGAACCCCGACACGACGCCGAGGGCCACGTCGGACAGCAGGGATCGGCGGCGGAACTCCTCGCGGGCTGCCACGTTGCTCAGGTGGACCTCCACGACGGGCAGTCCGGTCGCGAGCACCGCATCCCTGAGGGCCACCGAGGTGTGGGTGTAGGCCGCAGGATTGATCAGGATCCCCGCCGCTCCGGTGCGCGACGCGCGCTGGATGGCCTCGACCAGCTCCCCCTCATGGTTGCTCTGGAGGATATCGAGGGAGACGCCCAGTTCCGTGGCCAGCCGCTCGAGCTCCGCGTCCACCTCCGCCAGGGTGGTCGCGCCGTAGACGTCCGGTTCGCGGGTGCCCAGCAGGTTCAGATTGGGGCCGTGGAGAACGCAGATCGCGGGCAGGTCACCCATGGTGGACCTCCTGACGGTTCGGTCCCTTCGAGGCCGTGGAAGTTGTCGGAGATCCGCCCGGGTGGATCGCATCCCCCCGCCGCGTGGCGAGCGCCCCTAGGCGCCGACGGCCGAGATCTGGAAGGTCGTCGAGTCGGTACCGATGGTGGCGTAGATCTCCACGCCGAGCACGGCCTCGTCGACCACCGGCATGTCCTCCACCCAGACCCACAGGGTCTCCACGCCGCGGCCGTTGGTGTAGCCCCGGTAGAAGGTCGGGTGCAGGTTGTCGTTGAAGTTGCCGGTCAGCTCGCCCCAGGTCTGGTTGGGGTCCGAGCAGTACTGTCCCCACTGGGCCTCGCCCTCGGGGCAGTTCTCGACGTTGATCACGCCGGTCGGCAGCAGATAGACCTCCGAGTACCCCGAGACCACCTCGATGATCACGTTGTTGTACGGGGTCTCGTCCTCGTCGCTGATCACCACGAAGTCGGCCCGGAGCAGGGCCCACTTGGTCTCGTCACCCTCCCAGGTCGGATCCCAGGCGACGGCGACATCGGTCATCGGCTCGATAACGGCGTCCAGCGGCGCGTTCACCGGCGCCCCGCAGGCAGCCGCGAGAATCAGGGACACCCCGACCGTGACCAGCAGCAGCTTCCTCAACCAGCCCATGACCACCTCCGAAGGCAAACGGATCGGCTCATCTTCCAACCATCAAGGGTACGCTACGCACGCGTGTTCTTTCAAGGCGAACTCCAGGTGAGTACGCCGTTTTCGGCCAGCAGCTCCAGGATCCCGTCGACCTCGTCCACGGGCCCCGTGACCACCTCGGGCTGCCCCACCCCCCTGAGCAATACCCAGCGGAGCTGGTGGGCGCTGGCCTTCTTGTCCTGGATCAGCGCCGCGCGGACGGCGCTGCGGCGCAGCCCCGTGGCTCGGGTGGGCAATCCCAGGGGATCCAGGAGGTCCCGGACCTCGTCGGCCAGCGAACCGTCCGCCAGACCACGGTGACTCGACAGTTCACACGCCGCAACCAGGCCCACCGCCACTGCCTCGCCATGGCGCATCGCACCGTACCCGAGCGCCCGCTCGACGGCATGTCCCACGGTATGGCCCAGGTTCAGCAGACGTCGCACCCCGCCCTCACGCTCGTCCTGCTCCACGATGCGGGCCTTGATGACCGCGCAGCGCTCGACCACATCGGCGAGCACCTCGGGATCCCGGCTCAGGATCCCCGGGATGGCCCCACGGATCCGCTCCAGCAGATCCCCGCCGTCGAGCAGGGTGTACTTGACCACCTCCCCCATCCCCGCCCGGAGCTCTTCGTCCGGGAGGGTCGCCAGCAAGGTCGTGGCGGCGAACACGGCCCGCGGCTGGTGGAAGGTCCCCACGAGGTTCTTGCCATGCACGGAGTTGATCGCCGTCTTGCCCCCGATGGCGCTGTCCACCTGGCCGATGAGACTGGTGGGCACCTGGACGCAATCGACGCCCCGGCGCAACAGCGAGGCGGCCAGCGCCGCCAGATCGCCGATGACGCCCCCACCGAGGGCCACCACCAGTCCATCCCGCGGGACCCCCGCGGCGAGCAGCCACTCGAGCACCTCGTGAAGCTGTTCGAAGGACTTGGTCCCCTCCCCCGCCGGCAACACGAGGCGCCCATGGGGTACCCCGGCGGCGTCCATGGCGGCGGCGGCGGCATCCCCGTGGAGGGGATCCACGTTCTGGTCGGTGATCAGCGCCGACGGGATCCCTGCCCACGGGGCGAGCACGGACGACAGACCGTCCAGCCCTCCCGCGGTCACGTGGATCGGATGCTGGCCGGACGAGAGCCGCAGCTCGAGCCGGTGACGGGATGGATTCACGGGGGGACTCTCAGCCGAGACGGGGGGGGAGCTAGTTGGCAGAGACCTTGCCGTGGGCGCGCGTCAGGATGGTCGGCGTGATGAACACCAGCATCTCCTTGCGCTCCTTCTTGAGCTGCTTGTTCTTGAACAGCGCACCCAGGACGGGCACCTTGCCGATGCCGGGGATGTAGGTCCGGTCCTCGGACTCCTCGAGACTGTAGACCCCGCCGATCACGGTGGTGTCGCCGTTGGGCACCATCACGAAGGTCTGGGCTTCCTTGATCTCGATGCTGGGGTAGTTGCCCACCGTGTTACCGAAGTCCGGTCGGTTCTTGGAGACCGACAGCTCCAGGAAGATGGTGCCGTCGGCGGTGATGCTGGGCGTGACCTCCAGCTCGAGCGTGGCCTCGATGAACTGCACCTGCGTACCACGCAGCGATGCGGTCTCGTACGGGACTCGAGCCCCCTGCTTGATGAAGGCCGACTGGTTGGTCAGCACCTGGATCGAGGGACTGGACACCACGCGCCCCTCACCGGTGGACTCCAGGGCCGACAGGCGCGCGTCGAGGTTCACGACGCTGGTGAGGCTGCCGAGGCCGAGGCCGAGGGAACCCTGGTCGGAGGCGGCCGGCAGATCGACCACCCAGTTGGGCTCCGTGGTGAACGCGGTCAGACCCTCGACGCCCTGGGTGCCGCCTTCCTGGAGCACGGGGGCGGACTTACCGCCGCTGACCCCGATGCTGTTGGGGAAGAAGAGCCCCGTGGGCATGCCCGTCGCCGGGCTGAAATTGAGGTTGCCGCCCCACTGGATACCGACGCTGCGCGAGAAGTTGGTGTTGACCTCGACGATGCGCGCGTCGATGAGCACCTGCGGGGTCTGGGTATCCAGCGCCATCGCCAGCAGCCGCGCCTGGCGCAGGCCCTCTTCGATGTCCTGGATCACCAGGGAGTTGGTCCGGGAGTCGACGGTCACCGTGCCCCGGTCGCTCAGGACCTCCTTGATGTGGCCGGAGATCTCGACGGCGTCCGCGTAGTTGATCGGCAGCGTGAGCACGTGCAGCGGCTGCAGATCGATGGCGGCATCCCTGGCGTTCAGCGCCGCTTCCTGCTCGGCCTGGATGGTCTTGAGCGGGGCAACCCGCAGGATGTTGCCGTACAGGACGGCTCCCAGACCGCGGGACTGGAGCACCGCCGCCAGGGCCTTGTCCCAGGGCACGCGGTCCATGCGGACGGTGATCTTCCCCTTGACGTCGTCCGAGGAGACGATGTTGAGGCCCGAAACGCTGGAGATCAGCCGGAACACGTTGTGGATGTCGGCCCGGACCAGGTCCAGGTTGATCATCCGCGGCGCCTTGCCGCCGGTGACCGAACGCAGGTCCCAGTCCATCCCGGTCAGCATCATGCCCTCGGTGCCGGGGTCGCTGTAGGCCTTGGAGGGGTCGTAGGTCTCGCCGGTGGAGGAGATCACCATCTCCCGGGTCGACGCTCCGCGGATGCTCTTGGCCTCTTCGGCGAGCCCCTCGTCGGGGGCGGCCTCGTAGGTCCCGAACACGCCGAATTCCTCGGTGCGCGCCGAGGCCACCGACGGCGGGATCTCGAACTCGAACTTGAGCACGTTGCCCTGCTGGCTGGGCTTGGGCTCCACGTGCTCGCGCATGCGGATGACCACCTTGGTCACACCGGCCTGGCTCCTGCTCTTGTAGCAGTGGATCATGTCGATGGCGCTGGGGAACTTGGAGGTGTCCAGGCTCCGCTCGAGCCCCGTACCCAGGGCCGCGCCGGGGATGTCCAGGACGTACTGTCGGTCCGTGGCCCAGCGACCCGTGTAGGTGACGGGACCGTCCGACGTGATGATCAGGGTGGAGACGTCCTGGAAGTTCTGGAAGTCGACGCCGAGGATGCGGACGCCGCCGCCGCGGAAGTCGTGATCCCCGGCCACAGACGACAGCTCGCCGTCGATCTCCTGGCGGATCCGCAGGTCCACGTCGCGGTCAGCGGCGTTCTTGCGCTTGCGATCCGCGTCGTCCTCTTCTTCGATGTCCTCGATCTCCTCGGCGATGGCGTCGTCGGCCATGCGGTCGCCGCGTTCGATCTCCAGCAGGAGGGTGTTGCCCTCGACGGCCGTCTCGTAGCCCCGGGCGTCGTCCAGCGCGATCACCAGTCGGGTAGAGACCAGCCCGTCAGTCTCGATGCGCGAGCTCTGGATCTCGTGGACCACCCCGTCGTTCACCGGGATCACGCTCGAGATGTCACCGGGCTCCATGTCCGCCAGATCCACCACCACCTCCAGCGGGTTGCTCCGCTGGTAGTGGCTATGATTCGGGCGTCCGCTCGTGGCCACGGCCACGGTCACCCCTGCCGCGGAGTGGGAGTAGGAGATGTCCTCGATCCGGGAAGGCGCCTCGTCCGTGCCGGACGACGCCCATGCCGCAGGTACGAGGAGCAACGCCGCCAGCGTCGCGACCAGCAGAACCTGGACCCTCATCGCATAGCCTCCACTCGTGATTTCCAGACTTCTCATGGGTCCGCTCACCGTCCGTTCCATCACTTCCTGCCCTCGGCGTAGGGATCGGGCAGCTTCATCGAGTACTCGTTGGTGATCGGGCGATTCTCGATCGGATCGCGGAATTCCTCGGTCACGATCACTTCGTCGCTACGGATCTGGGTGACCTTGCCCCACTTCTTGCCGATCAGATCCCCGTGGCGGATCACATGACCCTTGCCCTTGGGGTCCTCGACCATCGCAACCGGGGCGTCGATGCCCCAGAGGATCGCGACCAGATCGAGCTGGTCCAGCTCCCAGCTCTGCAGCTCGCTGGCCACGATACTGTCCGGCCGGACCACCTCGATGGAGGTGAACGACCGGAAGGGATCTCGCTTGCCGATGGGGTTGTAGGAGTACTCCGCCTTGGTCGGCTTGGCCTCCTTCTCGGCCACTCGACGCTCACTTCGGTCCGCCTGTGCCCCGTCCGCTTCGTCGGTCGTCGAGGCCCCCGTGGGCTGTGGACCACCGCCGCCACCACCGCCGCCAAAGCACCCGCTCAGCGGGCCGAGGGCCACGAGGAACGCGAGAAGAGATGGGATACGCCGTCTCATTGCCGTGCTACGCATGACGCATCACCTCTTGTGGGCCTTTCCTTCGCCGTCTCCACCGCCGCCACCACCGGCAGCCTTCTTCTTCTCCTCGAGGAAGCGGTAGGTGACGGCCTCGCCGGCGGTCTCCAGGATGATGCGTCCACTCCTCTCCTCGGGAGTGGACATGATGATGTTCCGGATGTTCACGATCCGGGGTAGCTTGCCCACGCGGTCGAAGAAGAGGGCCACCTCGTGATAGGTGCCCACCACCTCGATCTCCACGGGAACCTCGGCCTAGAAGTCCCGCC
>CAZITQ010000029.1:21061-55327 GCA_964542165.1 uncultured Rickettsiales bacterium | reverse complement strand
GGTGTCGTCGTGCCGGGTGTCGTCGTCTGCGGTGTCGTCGTCCCCGGTGTCGTCGTCCGCCGAGGTGTCATCGTCGTCGTCGTCGTCGTCGCCCGTCTGCTGGGGGGGGAGGACGCAACCGACGAGTGTGACGGCCAGGAGGAGGCCCAGGAGGCCGGGGAGGAGGCGGGTGGTTCGCGTCATGTTCGAGCCCTCATCTTCCGTCGCTGCTACCAGCTGCCGGGGGAGGGGTCAAGGATCCCGGCAGCGCCACCTCGATCGCCACCTCGGGGAACAGCTCCTGGTCTCCCCGGGATCGGGCGGCGTCGAGGATCCGCACGATCACCTCGTAGTCCACACCCTCGTCCGCCCGCACCAGAAGCTGTCGCTGATCGGGGTACTCGAGCTTGATCGTGGCCAGCAGCTCGGCGAAGCCCACGAAGTCGTAGCTCTCGACGGTCGGACAGCCGGGGTTGTGACAGGGGAGGCTCGGCCCGTCCCCCCCATCCGGCGGTCCCAGCGTCGCCATCGGGCTGCCCACCGTCAGTCCGTCCCTCGTGACCTCGACGAACAGCCCGATGCCGGGCTCGACCCGGGCCGGCGGCTGGGCCACGGGGATCGATATCGGCCTGCGACTCGGAGGCGCCGGCCCCCGGGGACCGAAGATCACGTCGAGGCACCCGCAGAGGGAGAGGGCGAGCACGGCCGCCGTCAACGCCAGCCCGCGCCGCAGACCTCGGGTCCAGGAGGCCTTCACTCGCATGCCGGCAGCTCGCTCTCCGCGCAGGGGGGCAGCGCTTCGCCCCGGGCCAGGGCCAGCGCCCACTCCACGGCGACCGACGCCTGCCGGGCCGTGATGTCCATGTGCTCGGCCGCAGCGTCGGTGCAGACCTGGACCTCCGCGCCGTCGCCCTCGAGCACCTCGAGCAGGCAGGCGGTGTCGGTGGGGGTGCTGGCCTGGTCGAGCATGCCCTGCAGGATCAGGATCGGCCCGCTGGCCGGATCCACCGGCACCAGGTTCGCCTGCGCGCGCTGGACGTACGATTCCCCCGGCGGGGCGCAGAAGGGGGATCCGTCGAGGCAGGCCGCCACCGTGTCGATGAACTCCTCGTTGAGGGCACCACCCACCGTCGCGGCCAGCACGGGGACCTGGGTGCTCAGCCCCACGAGGCACTGTTCTTCGACCAGCTCGGCGACCTGCTCGGCGATGAAGGGGTCGAAGTAGCTGGTCTCGTACGGCGATCCCAGGTGATTGGCGGCGTCGGCGTACAGCGCCAGGGTCATGACCATCGCCGGCGTCCCGACCCAGGGGGTCAGATAGGGGTAGTGGGAGGCCCACCACAGGCCATCGGTCGAGGTGGCCCAGCCGGGCGCGTAGGGGATGACGCCGAGCACGTCGTCGTCGCCGTAGATCGCGCCGAGGGCGTGGGTCGACAGGGCCGCGCCGCCCCCCTGGCTGTGGCCGATGGCGATGAGCCCGTCGGCGACCGAACCCTCGGTCACGCTCTTTCGCAACGCCCGTCCGGCGTCGATCATCGAGTGCCCCGTGTCGTGGTTGTCGCCGTAGCCCTGGATCCCGTCGGTCCCCAGCCCCGCGTAGTCGGGGGCGATCACCGCGAAGCCGTGGCCCACGAACGGCAGCACCATCTCCCGGGAGACCGTCGGGTACAGCGAGGGGGCGCAGTGGTCGGCCAAGCCGATGGTCCCGTGGCCCACCACGATCACGGGCAGCGCGCCGGCCAGCGGCTGGGTGTCCGGCAGGTAGACCCGCGCCGAGCCGATGCCCTCCTCGCCCTCCCAGCGGGTGGTGCGGTACGCCACCCGGTACACCGTCGCGCCCGCGATCGGCACCATGTCCTCCACACCGGCATCCAGCAATCGGTCGTGGACCTCCGCCACCGACAGGACCTCCTCGGGGGCGCAGCGGACCACGTCCCCCAGCACGGTCTCGTCCCAGGGCGGCATGCCCTGCGGTGTGACGTAGACGTCGTCGGTGGCGTCCAGGCAGGGGATGGTCAGCTCGACCGGCGGAGGGCCCGTGTCGTCGTCGTCCCCGGCGCTGTCGTCGTCCCCGGCGCTGGTGTCGTCGTCGCCCGCGGTGCTGTCGTCATCCCCGGAGGTGTCGTCATCGCCACTGGCGTCGTCGTCGTCCTGTGCGGGCGGGTCGGTCGGGCAGCCGAGGGCCAGGAAGACAGAGAGTGAGGCCACGACCCCCGACACCCGGTAGCGCCCAACAGCCATCGAAGACCTCCTCCCTGCATTCCGAATCATAGCTCGCACGCGCGTGCGAGACTCGGTTCCGGTCGGGACCACGGGCAGCTCGCTGCCTGTGCCACCCCCGAGTAGAGACCCGGGTGGCACAGAGAGCTTGCTCTCCGTGTCTTCGGTCCCGCCGTTCTTCTTCCCACCCACACCTGCTACCTTCCCGCCCCATGCGAGCCCCCCCCGCCGTGGTCGCCTTCCTCGCCATCGGGCTGATCGCGGCCAGCCAGTCGGGCAACATCATCCGGCTGGCGGACGCTCACCCGGTGGTGATCGTGGGCTGGCGGTTGGTGCTGGCGACGCTGATCAGCGCGCCGCTGGCGGGTCGGCGGTTGGGGGAGCTGGGTTCGCTGACCTGGGGCGAGCGCGGTCTGCTGGTGCTGGCCGGCCTGGCGCTGACCGGTCACTTCGTGTTCTGGACCGCGGCGATCCAGCACACCACGGTGGCCAACACCATGGTGTTCTTCAACGTGAACCCGGTGTTCACCGCCACCGCGGCCTACCTGATCTTCGGCGAACGGGCGGGGTGGAGGCTGTGGCTCGCCATCGCGCTGGGGCTGGCCGGGGTGGCGACCATCGGCCTGGGTGACCTGGTGCTCGCCCGTGAGCACCTGCTCGGCGACGGCCTGGCCGTGCTGTGCTCCCTGTTGTTCACGGCCTACTTTCTCCTCGGAAAGCGCCTGCGCCCGAAGCTGGACAACCGGGCGTACACGGCCGCCCTGTACGCCGTCGCCGCCTGCGCTGCCATGGCGCTGGTGCCTGTACAGGGGGTCGCCTACCGGGGCTACGACGGCACCACCTGGCTCGCCTTCCTGCTCCTGGCGCTGGTGCCGACCATGCTCGGCCACACATCCATGAACCTGGCCCTGCGGTACATCCCGGCGGGGACGATCTCGGTGCTCACCCTGTGCGAGCCCTTCTTCGCAGCGCTGGTGGCGTACTGGGCCTGGGACGAGGGGGTCAGCGGCCAGACGATGCTCGGATTCGTGCTGATCGCAGGCTCCGTCGTTGCGGTGGTGTGGGACGCTCGCAGCCGGTCTGGTACGCTGGATGCGGATCACCCTCGGAGGGAAGACGATGCGTGACGCCCTGTGGATCGCCCTGGTCTCGTTGGCGCTGACGGTCGGTTGTGCGCCGGGCTACCAGCCGGACGACGACTCCGCCGACGACGACAGCACCGTGGACGCCGACGGCGACGGCTGGATGTCGGACGAGGACTGCGACGATGACGACCCCCTGACCTATCCAGGCGCCCCGGAGACCTGCGACCAGCGGGACAACGACTGCGACCTGAACCTGCCGCCGGACGAGGCGGACATCGACGGCGACGGCGTGGCCGAGTGTCAGCTGGACTGCAACGACCACGACGAGACCATCTACCCCGGCGCCCCGGAGATCTGCGACGGGCTGGACAACGACTGCGACGGCGCCGTCTCCGACGAGGAGGTCGACGACGACCTGGACGAGTACACCGAGTGCGATGGGGACTGTGACGACCTGGACCCCACGAGGAACCCGGGCGCCGCCGACCTGTGCAACGGCCTGGACGACAACTGCGACGGCACCGCGGACGAGTCCTTCGACAACGACGGGGACGGGGCGACCACCTGCGGACCGGATGGTCAGTTCGGCACCGACGACGACGACTGCGACGACAACGACGCCAACCGCTACCCGGGTGCGCCGGACCTCTGCGACAACAACATGGACAACGACTGCGACGGCGTGTCCGACCCCATGGAGGTGGACAACGACGGGGACGGGGCCACCGAGTGCGGTGGCGACTGCGACGACACCAACGCCGAGGTCCGGCCCGGGGCCTATGACTTCTGCGACGGCTTCGACGGGGACTGCAACGGCACCGTGGACGACGGCGACCTGGACGGGGACGGCGCCCTGGTCTGCGACGACGGCGACGACTTCAGCCCGGTGGACACCCAGGACGACGTGGACGGCGACGGCTGGTCCACCTGCGACGGGGACTGCAACGACGACAACGCCGAGATGAACCTCGCGGACTACGACGCGGACGGCTGGTCCAGCTGTGAGGGGGATTGCTTCGACAACAACGCGGACTGGAACCTCGACGACGCGGATGGGGACGGCTACACCACCTGCGACCTGGACTGCGACGACTCGGATCCCTTCATGAACCAGGCCGACGCGGACGGGGACGGCCAGTCCACCTGCCAGGGGGACTGCGACGACTACGATCCCACCATCTACCTCAACGCCACCGAGATCTGCGGCGACGGCATCGACCAGGACTGCAACGGGTCGGACGCCCCCTGCCTCCAGTGAGATCGTCGAAGCAATCGCGCTCGACGTGCGTCAGTGCCACCGAACCCGCGAGGAGAACGAGACGATGAAGACGTCACAGGCGATGACCCGATGGACGATGTTCACCCTGCTGTCCCTGGGGGCGGTGGCGATGCTCACCGGCGCCAAGGGGTGCAACGACGATCCGGCGGAGGATGACGGCGGGGCTGCGGAGACCGAGACCGCAGCAGAGACCGAGACCGCAGCAGAGACCGAGTCCGGGGAAGCCGCGACCTCCGAGGTCGCCGGAACCTGGCGCTCCGAGTCCTGCGGCCTGCGGACCTTCCCCCGCGAGCTGGTGCTCCTCGAGGGCGGTACCTACGTCCTCGTCGAACTGGTCAGCCCCTGCCCCGAGGGAGCCATGTGCGTGTGGTCCGGCATCATCAACTACCGCGGCAGCTGGACCTTCGACGGCACCGCGATCGCGCTGTCGAACGAGGAGCGCGTCGGCGCCGCGGGCGGCGGTGACGCCTTCGGCCCTGGACCGCGCAAGCTGGTCTTCCAGGCCGAGCCCAAGATGCTCGTCGAGCCGCTGGCCAGCGCCCGCTGCGAGTACCTCCCGGCCGCGGCCCGGGACGTGTCGGCGGAGCTCAAGATGAAGACCGTCGAGTAGCGGCTCCCTCGCCCCCCACCGCGATATCCGGTAGTTTCGGGCCACGGGAGGCCACGATGACCGGCTGTCGCTTCGCCCTTCTGCTCGTCGCCCTCGCCGGCCTGGCGGTCGCGGGGCCGGCCCGCGCTTCGGAAGACGAGCACCGGATCTACGTGGGCGTGTACCTGCACGACGTGACCCAGTTCGACGTCAAGAACGGGGTCTTCGACGCGGACGTGGAGCTGTGGGCCAAGTGGCTGGGGGAGTTCGACTACACCCAGCTGCAGGTGGCCAACGGCGCGGACATCGACCAGACCTTCCTGGGCCGCGACGTGGACGGGACCTGGAACTCGGCCCGCTGGCGGGTGAGGGGAACCCTGCGCGGGGAGTTCCCGGTGCACCGCTTCCCCTTCGACGAGCAGACGCTGGCGGTGGTGCTGGAGTTGCCGGACCGCTACGGGACGCTGGTGCCCGACGTGGCCAGCTCGGGCATGGCCACCAGTTTCTCGCTCACCGACTGGCTGTACGAGCCCGAGTTCCGGCCCGCGGTCTCCGAGCAGGTGTACACCTCGGACCTGGGCGCCCTGGAGAACGAGGGCCGCTCCACCACGGTCAACCGGGTGGCCTACCAGGTGGTGATGGGGCGTCCCATCGGACTGGTGCTGCTCAAGCTGTTCCTGCCGCTGGGGATCATCGTGCTGGTGGCGCTGGCGGCCCTGTTCATCCACCCCAAGAACGTGGAGGCGCGGTCGGCCATGGGTGTCACCGCCCTGCTGTCGTGCTTCGCCTTCCAGTTCACGGTGTCCGACTCCCTCCCTGCGGTGGCCTACCTGACCCTGGCCGACACCCTGTTCCTCGTGGGGTACGTGATCGGCGCGGCGGCGGTGGTGATCACCATTACGACCTACGTGCTCATGCGCCGGGAGTGGAGCCGGTTGGCCCTGTCCCTCGACCGGGTCTTCCGGCTGCTGATCCCCGCCGGGGGGCTGATCGCCGTGTGGCTCGCGCTCCCGCCGGCGTTGCCCGAGCCGGAGCCGGACATCGATCCGATGCCGGAGTTCTCCCGCAGCGCCTCGGCCCGGGACACGATCCGCGTCGGGACCACCGTGCTGTCCAAGGCCCTGGGAACACCGGCCTCCACCGCCGCCTACTGGCCCGCGCTGTACGACGATCCCTGGGAGGGGCTGCAGTCGGTGTTCGTGGAGCGGGCACCCGGGGTGGACAACGACGCCCTGCGGTTCCTGGCCGGCGGCCACATCGAGGTCACCTGGCGCATCCGCGAGGGCATGACCTGGTCCGACGGTACGCCCCTGACCTCGCCGGACCTGGCCCTGGTGCTCGAGGCGATGCCCAACCCCGCGGTGGTCGAGGTCACCACCCCCGACGATCGCACGATGGTGGTCCACTGGAACGACCGGCTGGCTGCGGCGCTCGACCCCCCGTGGGCGTGGCCGGCCCACGTGTTGAGGCCCGTCTACGACGAGGGGGGCTACGACGCCGTGTTGAAGCACCGGCGCGCCACCCCGATCCCCTCCCTGGGGCCCTACCAGCTCGTGGAGTTCGAGAAGAAGTCCCACCTCAAGGCCACGGCCAACCCCCACTTCCCGGGACCGCCTCCATCCATCCCCAACATGGACATCCGCTACTACGACGACCGCGCCCAGCTGACCGCCGACTTCGAGGCTGGCAAGGTGGACATCATCACCCCCAACTCGGTGACCCTGGAGCAGGCCCAGGACCTGGCGGGCCGGATGCCGGAGTCGGTGCACATCCGCAGCTCGGCGATCTTCATCTACATCCACCCGGACCTGGAACACCCGCTGCTGGCCAAGCGTGAGGTCCGCCAGGGCATCGCCCTGTCGCTGAACCGCAAGCGCCTGGCACGCAAGGTCTACGACTCGGTGGGGGACATCGCCCACGTGCCCGTGCCAGGAGAACCCCCGACGGGGACGGTGATCTGGCCCTTCGACGAGAAGGAAGCCGAGGACGTGATCGAGGACGCGGGAGCGAAGAAGGCCAAGCTGAAGCTGATGCACGGCCGGTCGCCCACGGACCGGGAGATCGCCGAGATCGTGGCCGGCGACCTGGAGGACGCGGGGCTGAGGATCGAGCTGGAGGAGGTCAAGTCGACCTTCAAGACCATCAAGGCCGGTGGGCACGGGGGTCTGGTCATCAGCGTGGTCCGGGGCAGCCGGGCGTCGGACCCCCGGCGCTGGTGGAACCTGCCGCAGGTCGACGGCGTGTACCCCGACGACTTGCGTCACGACGCCTACACCGACGAGATCCACGCCCTGGTGGAGCGGGAGAAGCGGGCGCTCTACCCCGAGCGCCGGGAGCAGCTGCGCGACGCCCTGTTCGCCGAGTACTCCGAGGCGCTGCCCACGATCCCCCTCATCTTCGCCGCCGAGCGGATGCTGGCCGATCCGACCCTGACGAACTGGGACCTGGACCCCCAGATCATGTTCGGCCGGGGATCCGAGCGGTGGGCTTTCGAGTCGCCGGAACCCTCGGTGGTGTCCGGGCCCGCGACCGAGGTGCCGGTGGCGGAGTGATCGCTGACCGGATTGACCGATCCAGGACATTCGAGTCATTTTCCGCCAGGAGTCCTCCGGATTCATCCGACCGGGCGAATAAATAAAGCCCTGTAAATTCAATGGCTTGCCCGGAATCCGCATTTGATCGCTGACCAACTGACCAAATGAGCGTATTCAGTCATTATGACTAGTCGATGGACCCTGGATGACCTGAAGTCCGTGTTCGCCGACGGCCTGGGGATGGGGCGGCCCGGCAGCGAGAGGAGCTCCCTGACCCGCCGCGCCGTGGACGCGACCGCCGATTCGGTGCTCAAGCAGACCTTCCGGATGATCGAGAAGTTCATGCCGGATCAGGAGGACGACGATCCCAAGAGCCGCAAGCGTCGCCGGATCCTGGAAGCGGCGACCGAGCTGTTCATCCGCCAGAGCTACCGCAAGACCTCCATGGACGAGGTGGCCCGAGAGGCGGGCGTGGCCAAGGGCACGGTCTACCTCTACTTCAAGAACAAGACCGACCTGCTGATCCACGCCGTGGCGATGGAGAAGTTCCGCTACATCGGCGACCTCCTCGACGTGCTCTCCGGCGACCTCCCGCCCCGGGAGAAGCTGCGGGAGTACCTGCGCAACGCCCTGTTGCTGGTCAACCGGATGCCCCTGGTCTCCAAGTTGATGCAGGGGGACCGGGAGCTGCTGGCCGCGATGGACGACTGGGACGCGGACATGGGTGGCCAGGTGGCCAAGATCCAGACCGCGTTCGTGGGCCACATGGTCCGGCGCGCGGCCGCCGACCACCGCTGGACACGTTCGGAGGCCGACGACCGGGCCAAGGTGATCATCGGCCTGATGTGGGCCTCGAGCTTCCTCGGCGACGAACGGATCCGCATGGGTCTGTCCCAGGAGCGGTTCGCCGAGATCCTCGCAGACATGCTCGTGGACGGCATCGCGCCGTCCGGAGGGAAGGGACGGAGGTGACCCCGTGAAGGTCCTCAAGATGGCGTGGCGCAACGTGTGGCGGAACCACCGCCGCTCGGGCATCACCATCGCCGCGATGACCATCGCGTTGGTGGTCGAGTTGCTCTACTCCGGAATGGTCACCGGTCTGGTGGTCGGGATGGAGGAGGACGCGATCTCGCTGGACACCGGCGACATCCAGGTCACGACGCCGACCTACACCAAGAAGCCCTCGCTGTACGAGGTGGTGAAGGACCACGAGTCCATCATCGCCCAGGTCGAGGCCGATGGGTTCGCGGCCTCGCCCCGGCTGTACAGCGGCGGCCTGGCGGCGTCCAAGGACCTGTCCGCGGGCGTCAGCCTGATCGGTGTCGACCCCGTCCGCGACGCGACGGTCCTGGAACTGCACCAGTACGTGGACAAGGGCGAATGGCTGGACGACGAGGATCCCCTCGGGGTCGTGGTCGGCAAGGGGCTCGCCCGCACCCTCGACCTGGACCTGGGATCCGAGGTGGTGATGCTCTCGCAGGCGACGGACGGCAGCACGGCCAACGAGCTGTTCAAGGTGCGGGGCATCCTGTTCACTGTGGCCGCGTCCACCGACCGCACGGGGATCTTCGTCACCGAGTCGACCTTCCGCGAGCTGATGGTCCTACCCGAAGGCGCCCACCGGATCATCATCCGTCGGCCCGCGGGCTCGGACCTGGTGGCGTCCGGTGACGGGATCCGCGACATGCTCGGGCTGCCGCCGGCCGCCGAGCAGAACGCCGTCGAGCTCGAGGCCAAGGTGGCCGCGCTGACCGATCCCGACGCCCCCCCGATGGAGGTGCCCACCTACGCGGTCTCCGTGAGGACCTGGAAGGAGATCAACCCGATGCTCGCCCAGTACATCGACAGCGTGGCGGGCATCATCGTGGTGATCTACCTGATCATGTACCTGGCGGTGGCGATCCTGATCCTCAACGCGATGCTGATGGCGGTGTACGAGCGCATCCGCGAGTTCGGGGTGCTCAAGGCCATCGGCTACGGACCGGTCAAGGTCGCCTCGATGATGGTCGCCGAGGGGTTCCTGCAGGCCCTGGTGGCGTGCGGGATCGGCGCGGTCATCGCGGCACCCTGCATGTGGTACCTGTCGACCCACGGCATCGACCTGGGTCGTCTCGGGGGCATGGAGATGGTCGGCCTGACCATGCCCGCCATCTGGAAGGCCAACTACGCGGTCGAGACCTCGGGCGCGCCGGTCTTCCTCCTGTTCTTCATCGTCTTCGGTGCGGTGATCTACCCGGCCGTCAAGGCCGCCTGGATCAGCCCCGTCGAAGCCATGCACCACCAGTAGGAGGCACATCATGGGCGGACTCACGATCCTCAAGATGGCCTGGCGAGGTCTCTGGCGTCAGAAGCGCCGGACGATCCTGACGCTGATCTCGATCATCTTCGGCGGGTTCTTCGCGGTGCTGCTGACCGGGACCCAGGACTACACCTGGGTCGACTTCATCGACACCACCGCGCGGATGGGCTCGGGCCACATCACCCTGCAGCACCCCGAGTACCAGGACAAGCCGACGCTCACGCGGACGGTCACCGGCACCGACGACAAGCGCGCCGCCGTGGCGACCGACGCCGACGTGGCCACCACCGTGGAGCGGACCACCGGCCAGGCGATGCTCGCCACGGCCTACGACTCGTACGGCGCGTTCTTCATCGCCTACGACCCCACCCAGGAGACCGAGTACACCCTGGAGTGGACCGACGGGCTGGTCGAGGGCGAGCTGTTCACGACGCCGGACGACGACGGGATCATCCTCGGCGACACCCTGGCGGAGAACCTCGAGGCCGAGATCGGCGACAAGGTGGTGTTCACCCTCACCGACCGCAGCGGCGAGATCGTCAGCGGTATGGAGAGGGTCAAGGGCATCATCGACACCGGCGCCGACAGCACCGACGCTGCGATCTCGCTGTTGCCCATCGGTGCGGTCCGGGACGTGGTCGGCTACGACCCGGCCGAGAGCACCCAGGTGGCGATCTTCCTCAACAACGGCCGCCGGACGCTGACCGTGTCCGAGCGCGTCGAGAAGCTGATCGGCGGCGAGACGGCGGTCCTGACCTGGGACGAGATCCAGCCGGAGATCAAGACCTTCATCGCCATGAAGAAGGGCGGCGGCATGGTGATGAGCCTGGTGCTGGGCATCCTGGTCGCCGCGGGCATCTTCAACACGATCTTCATGAGCGTGATGGAGCGCACCCGGGAGTTCGGGATCATGGTCGCCATCGGGTACTCGCCGAAGCAGCTGTTCTCCGTCGTGATGGCCGAGAGCGCGATCTTCGCGGTCGTGGGGCTGATCCTCAGCACGGCGGCCACCGCCCCGCTCTATCTCTATCTCCACAAGAACGGGCTCGACATGACCGAGATGTACAAGAGCATGGGCATGACGAGCATGGATATCTCCGGCGTGGGCTTCGACCCCGTCATGCCCTTCGGGGTCTTCCCCGAGAACCTGGTGGCCATCGCCCTGGCCATCGTGCTGGCCTGCATGCTCGCCGGTCTCTACCCCGCGTGGAAGGCGGGCCGCGTGGAGCCCGTCGAATCGATCAATCTGGTTTGAGAAGGGAGAGTGACATGAGCACCCCCATCGTCGAGATGAAGAACGTCGTGAAGATCTACCGCCAGGGCAAGATCGACGTGCAGGCGCTGCGCGGCCTCGACCTGCAGGTCCAGCCGGGAGAGTTCGTGGCCATCTGCGGCCCCTCGGGGTCGGGCAAGACCACGGCGCTGAACCTCATCGGAGCGCTGGACAAGCCGACCTCGGGGTCGGTGTCGGTCGATGGCCAGGAGTTGTCGAGGATGGGCCGGCGGGCCCTGAGCCGGATGCGGCGGGACCGCATCGGGTTCGTGTTCCAGGCCTACAACCTGATCCCCGTGCTGTCGGCGTACGAGAACGCCGAGGCGGTCATGGCCCTGCAGGGCAGCTCCGCGGCCGATCGCCAGGCCACGGTGATGAAGCTGCTCGAAGACGTGGGGCTCAAGGGCATGGAGAAGCGCCGGCCCCACGAGCTGTCGGGCGGCCAGCAGCAGCGGGTGGCCATCGCCCGGGCCATCGCCTCCAATCCGGCGGTGGTCCTGGCCGACGAGCCCACGGCCAACGTAGACTCCGAGACCGCCGACAAGCTGCTGGCGATCATGGAGAAGCTCAACCGGGAGCGCGGAGTGACCTTCGTGTTCTCGACCCACGATCAAAAAGTGATGGAAAGGGCGCGCCGGATCGTCCGTCTGGTAGACGGCAAGGTGGCCAGCGACGAGTCGCGCGACGTCGCGGCCGCGGCGTACTAGCCCGGGAGGCAGACATGAAGCTCGTTCACTCCACCGTTTCTCTGATGGCCCTCGGATGCGCGGCGCTGCTCGCCATGTCCGTGGCGGCCGTCGCGTCCGCCCAGCAGAGCCCCGAAGACCTGGCCCGTGAACTGCTGGATGCCACGGACGACCTGCAGCGGGGCGACTCCAGCCACGCCCGGGTGACCATGCAGGTCAAGACCTCTCGCTTCGAGCGGACCCTGACCATGGAGGCCTGGTCCAAGGGCGAGGAGACCTCGCTGATCAAGATCCTCAGCCCGGTCAAGGAGGCCGGGATGGCGACCCTGAAGGTCGACAAGAACATCTGGAACTACCTTCCCAAGGTCGACCGGACCACCAAGGTCCCCGCCTCGATGATGTCCGGGGCCTGGATGGGCAGCCACTTCAGCAACGACGACCTGGTCAAGGAGTCGCGGATGGCCGACGACTACACCTACGAGATCGTCGAGATGCCGTCGGACAACGCGGACGGACTGTACATCATCCACCTGACCCCCAAGCCGGACGCGCCGGTGGTCTGGGGCAAGGTGGTGGTCAACATCCGCGGCGAGGACCGGATGCCGACGGTGATCGAATACCGGGACGAGAAGGACAAGCCGGCCCGGACCATGACGTTCTCGGACGTGCGCGAGCTGGGCGGCAAGCTGGTGCCCTGCACCATGACCCTGGTGCCTCTGGACAAGCCCGAGGAGTTCACCCGGGTGACCTACGAGTCCCTGGAGTTCGACCTGGACATCCCCGACTCGACCTTCACCGTCCAGGCCCTGCGCCCGTAGCCCGGATCCGCGGCTCGCCCCGCCCGTCCGTCAGGGCTTCCAGATCACCACCCGGTTCCGCCCCTGGTTCTTGGCCCGGTACAGCGCGGTGTCCGCCCGCTCGAGCACGTTCTCCCAGCTGGGGAGCTGGACGGCGGCGGAGCGGCGGCTGAACACGGCGCCGCCGAGGCTGCAGGTCAGCACGTCGAAGCCCTTGTGGCCGTGGGGGATGGCCAGCGCCTCGACCGCCGTCCGGAGGCGTTCGCCCAGGCTGGCCAGACCGGGGCGGTCGTGGACCCGGGCGATCACCGCGAACTCCTCGCCGCCGTAGCGGAAGACCTGGTCCTCGACCCGGATGGTGTCCGCCAGCGTGGCGGCCACCTGGGCCAGGGCGCCGTCCCCCGCGGGGTGGCCGTGGGCGTCGTTGAAGGCCTTGAACCGGTCCACGTCCAGGATCAGCAGGCCGTACTCGATGCCGTGGCGCAGGGCCTCGGCGTGGGCCCGGGCGATGGCCTCGTCGAAGCTCCGGCGGTTGCCGATCCCGGTGAGCTGGTCCGTGGCCGCCATCTCCGCGAGGCGCTCGTTGAGGCGCTCGAGATCCTGGCTGCGGAGGCGGTCACGCAGCACCACCGCGGCCATCCGGGCCAGGGTCTCCACCAGAACGGCGTCCGAATCGTCGAAGTCGATGTCGGTGTCCGAGCGCCCCACGAGCAGGATCGCCAGGGGCTGGCCTTCGTGGGCCACGGGAACTCCCACCAGGGGGCCGACCCGGGGGTGCCACTCTGGGTAGCCGACGAAGCCCATCTCCGCGGTGGCGTCCGCGGTGCGGATGGTCTCGCCTGCCAGGATCCGGCCCAGCAGCCCCACCCCCTGGATCGCCGTCCCGTCCGGGATCACCTTCTGGATCACGCCGAAATCGTAGATCCGAGCGAGCCCGCCGGAACGCCGATCGATCTCCGCCAGCACGCCGAGATCGGCGTCCACCAGCCGACAGGCGTCGTCCACGGTCTGCTGCAGCAACTCGTCCACCGAGTCGCTGTTCATGATCTCCAGGGACATCCTGTGGAGCGAGCGCAGCCGCTCCTCCACGGTCCCCACGTTCCGTACCTTCGCGTTCGCCACCCGACATCCCCTTTGCCGGCCCACTATACCGTCCGTCACTCCCTGCTCCAACGGGACTTCCCCAGGGACGGGTTCGGTGCTCTACTCGGTGGCCCCGCTCCGGAGAAGACCATGATCGACACCTCACTGTTCGTCGCCGCCGGACCCGAACTCCGCTCCTTGGAGAAGCGGGTGCGCCTGGCCGCCGGGCCCGCCAGGATCTTCCGCGCCTGGACCACACCCGAGGGATTGACGGCCCTGCTGGACGTGGAGGCCAAGGTGGAGCTGCGGGTCGGTGGCCCCCTGGAGCTGTACTTCATGCCCGACGCCCCGGAAGGGACCCGGGGTTCCGAAGGCTGCCAGTTCCTGGCCTATCTACCCGACCGGTTGCTGGCCTTCAGCTGGAACGCTCCCCCCACGATCCCCGCGGCCCGCGAACGGCGCACCTGGGTGGTGATCGAGCTGGCACCGGCGGGGGAGGGGGCCACCGACCTGACCCTGACCCACGCGGGCTTCGGCGAGGGCGCCGCCTGGGACGAGACCTTCGCCTACTTCGACCGCGCCTGGGGGATGGTGATCGACGCGATGGTCGCCCGGTTCGGAGGCTAGGACATCAGTCCGTGGTCATCACGGTCCACTGGCCGCCGATGGGGACCCAGGCGAGTTCGCCCTCCCGGAGGCCGAGCTGGATCATCACCGGCATCTGGAGCCAGAAACCGAGGGGGTAGCGCTCCACGATCCCGCGGCGGACGATCATCTCCTCGAAGGCGGGCATCACCAGCAGCAGCAAGTCCAGGTCGTGCAGGACGACGGCCTGGAGCAGCAGGGCTTCCGCCGCCGCCTGGCTGGAGCGATCCGGGACTCCGGGAAGGGCCACGGGGTCGGCTTCCACCAGAAGGGCGGTATTGGCGACGCAGTCGGCCTCGCAGGTCAGCGCGACCCCCCAGCCCGACTTGGCCATGATCGGGGCGGTCTCCGGCGACGCCATGGCCACGGCGTCGTTCGCTATCGCGACGGCGTAGTAGGCCCGGTCGCGGCAGAGGGTGTCCCGGGCGTCGGCGAGGGCGTCCACGGACGAGGGGCCCGGGGGTGGCGGCCACAGCGGCCTGTCCCCACAGCGCTGGGCAACCTCCAGCGAACCCGGGGCCCAGCCCAGGGTCAGGTCAGCTCCCTCGGGGAGCCCGACACAACCCAGGGAGGCCCGGTCTGCCAGATCCGATCCGGCCACCGTGCGCATGTACGATGTGTAGGCAGCGGCGAGCATGGTCTGGCGTGTCTCCGCCGAGGCTCTGGCCGAGGACGAGAGGCCGAAGGCGAAGGCCCCGCGACGGCGGGAATAGACCAGCTCGGTCAGCGCCTCTTCACCGGCCCGCTCCAGGCCGATCGACCAGCCGACACCGGCCGTGACGCCACCCGTGCCGGGTTGCACCGCGGCGACACACTGGTAGGCCCCATGGGCATCGGAGACGGCCGCGTCCCCCGCCAGCCCCCGGATGTCGGGCTCGCCACCGGTCACACAGGCGAACAGCCCCTCCACCGCGTCGTCCATTCCTGCACGCCATATTCGCGCCTTGTCTTCCATCGCCGCGGGGGCGACGGCCATGAAGGTCGTCGTCTGGCCGTCCTCGGCGGCCCGCAGGCACGCTCGCCGGCGCGCCGCCTCGATGGCCGTCGACGGGTCGTCTCGCACGATGGCCTCGGGCATGCCGTCGGACCAGGTGGCCTCCCAGCGCTCGAATCCCTTGCCCGGCAGGCGGACCTTCTTGCACTTGCCGTCCTCGACACCTGCGCCCGGGGTGCGCAGGGGGTCGTCTTCCGCGCCCTGGGCCATGAGCCCGCGGGCGATCTCGGCGTCCCCCGGGTCGCCCCAGAACGCCCAGGCCCAGACCCTCTCCGAGTACCGGTCCGAGGCCAGGATCCGGGACCACCGTCGCGCCTGGCCGAGGGCGGACCCGGGGTCGGAACCCCAGCCCGGGACCTGGGTGACCGTCCCGTCGGCTTCGGTCAACTCCACGGTGCAGCGGTGGACGACCTCGCCAGCAGTCGCCGGCGCGGCCCAGGCCGATGCGAGAGCGGCGAGGAGGGGAATCAGCGTTGGAGACCTCATCAGCGCACCCCCTCGGCCGTGACCCGCTCGGGGCGGGTGTGGGCGGTCGCCTTCCACACCGAGATCTCCCCATCCCCGTCCTGGTCGCACTCGACCCGCGCCTCGAACTCGAAACCGTCGTCCGAGGTCTCGACGCTGTAGCGGCACTGGACCGGCCCGTCCGGGACCCAGCCCAGGTTCTCGAAATTCCGGAGTCCACCCCCCTCGAAGGGCACCCTCTCCACACCCGGGATCTCCGGCGGTGTCGGAGGGCAGGCCGTGTAGGTGTCCCACTCCGCCTGGTAGGCCCTCTCGGCCGTCCGGATGCCCGACAGGCGGGCGGAGGCCTCGGTCTCCACCCGTTCGGCCTCGGATGGGGTGGAGTCGACGCACGCCATCCACGCCTCGGCGTCCTCGGCGCCGAGGGTACAGTGGAGCAGCTCCATCTCCTCGGCGTGGGCCGCGGGGGTGGCGATCACCGTCTCGCAGTCCGCGATGTACAGCCGTCGGGCGTCGGCCCGCGCCTCCTCCGTCCCTGCGGCGCGCGCCTCGGCGAAGGGGGGGATCTGGTCGGTGAGCGCCAGGTGGTGCTCGTACCAGGCCTCGCAGTCGATGGGTGGGGGTTCCTCGGCGTGGGCGCCGGTGAGGACCGAGGGAGCCAGGAACGCCCCTCCGGCCAGTACCGGGATGACCGCGTAACACATCAGCCGACGTCGCACGTAGTGCCTCCTGCGTGGGTGAGTGCCACGCATTTTAGTGCCCCCTCGGTTAGGCTGTCAGCGGAGGGACCGTTGGTCGACAGAACCCCGGCATCCGGGCTCGCACGAGGCTGGATCGCCCTGCTCACGGCGCTGGCCCTGATCGCGATCGCCGCCTGGGCCTGGCAAGTCCACGGCTGGTTCAGCTTCCTTGCCCTGTGGTTCGCCCTGTGCGTGCCCGTACTGATATCCACCCCGATCTCTGGAGCCGCCTTCGAGGTCGGCACCTCGGGATTGGTTGCCCTGGTCCTGTGGGCCTGCGGCGTGACAGAGCCCATGGCGCTGGGGCTGCCCATCGTGAGCACCACCCTGGCCTGGGTCGCCTTCGGTACGCGTTCCCACATCGGCTTCGTGCTGGGGGTGGCGGCCACCGCGGGCTGGATCGTGCTGCTGCCGGCGGGGGACTGGACCCCGGTGCACGCGGTGTTGATCGCCGCGTCGCTGCTGGGCTGGCCGGTCGTGTGGCTTCACATGTGGGCCTCGCGCTCGGCCGGGCCCGTGGAGCGAATCGACTGTCTGCTGACCTCCTACTCGGGCAACACGGCCCACTTGGCAGCTCGGTTCGTCGCCGGGGCCGAGGACGCCGGCGCCGAGGTGGCCGTACACCGCTTGCACTACGTGGACGGTCCGCCGCCCGACCTGCGCGGGGACGCCCTGGTGGTCTCCTTCCCCGTGTTCGGATGGAAGCCTCCGTGGCCCGTGTTCGACTACTTGTTGAAGGGGCTGCCCCCGGGAAAGGGCCGACCCGCGTTCCTGCTCTACTCGTCGGCAGGAGGGCCGGAGAACTCCGGCGTCGTGGCCTGGCTTGCCCTGACCGTCCGGGGCTACCGGGTCGTGGGCCGCGGGTGGGGCGTCTACCCCCTCAGCGTGGCCACCTTCCGCCTGGGTCCGAAGTTCTTGTGGCGCTGGATGGACACCCTGATCCCCTTTGGCTGGGAGTCGGGAGACATCCGGGCCCTGGGGCGATCCTTCGCCCGGGGGGTGGCCACCGGGCTGCCCTTCGTGCTGTGGCCGTCGCCGCTTCCCGTCCTCGGCTTCCTCCTCGACAACCGCTGGGTCAACCGCTTCGCCTACCGCAACCACGCGTACAGGTCCCGCTGTGACGGGTGCGCGATCTGCGTGGCCTATTGCCCCACCGGACGGCTGAAGTTGGTGGACAAGCGCCCCGTGGCGACCGGCACCTGCACCCTTTGCCTGGGGTGCATCAACCACTGCCCGACCGGCGCGATGCAGATGTGGTTCTTCTCGGAGTACGGGCAGCCCTACTGGACTCGCTTCCCGGACCACGTGGTCCGGACGCGCCGCCGCGCCGGAGGCCTGACGCCGGGACGCAAGCGCAGCGGCGAGCGCCGGGAGTCGATGGATGGCGAGGACCAACCGGCGGTCGTCTGAGGGCGGCGTGGGCACCTTCGGGATCGGGGTGCTGCGGCCCAAGTACGTGGAGAACCTGGGCACCCTGTGGCGCTCCGCCCACGCCCTGGGGGCGTCCTTCCTGTTCACGATCCAGGATCGCTTCCCGCCCGAGGCCCGTCGGGATCCGGTGGCCGCCGATCCGGCCCTCGGCCGCCCCGAGGACACGGCCCGTTCCTGGGAGAAGCTGCCCTACCTGACCTTCCCGTCGGTCGGGGCCCTCCGGGACGCCATGCCCCTGCACACCCTCGTCGGCGTCGAGCAATCCGACGATGCCGTCGATCTCGCGGAGTTCGACCACCCGGCCCAGGCGATCTACCTCCTGGGGTCGGAGATCGACGGCCTGACACCGCCTGCGTTGCGGACCTGCGATCTCCTCGTGCAGATCCCCAGCCAGGGATCCCTGAACGTGGCGGTGGCAGGCAGCGTCGTGCTCTACGACCGGACCTCGAAGCGGGCCTAGTTCACCCCTCGTTTCACTCCTGCTTCCCCGTCGGTCCCATCGTGGGGTCATCCCGGCGCGGGGAGATCCGCCCGCGGACAGGGAGCGGACGACGCCGGCGCCGACCGGCAGAAGGAGGAAGGACGATGACTCGCAACACGATGGGGGCGCTGGTCGCGCTCGCGACCCTGATGTGGACCGTACCCGCCCTGGCCGTGGACTACTGCAAGGTGGACTTCGCCGGCGGGCCCTACATCACCTATCTGCCCTGGACCGTCGAGGGCAGCTACTCGGGCAACGCCTGGGGCAATTCGAGCGCCCGACGGGTGGACCTCCCCAGCCACGGCATGCAGGGCTTCCACCTCCGGGCCGTGGACAGCCCGGTGGCCCTGTACGTGTACACGGGGGATGACTTCACCGGGAGCGTGGCCGCGCTCTACTGCGCCCAGGGGTACGAGTGCTACGGCAGCTGGAACGTGTCCATCGAGTCGTTCAGCTGCCAGCGCGAGTTCGCCCACAAGGGGCTGGGCGACGCGGCCCTGCAGATGTCGAACCCGGTGATCGACACCTCGGAGTTCGTGGCGCCCATCTCCGAGGCCTTCGTGGATCAGGTCGCCGCCGACCCCGGCATCGAGCAATACGAGAACATGGGCACCGACCTGCGCTGGACCACGATCCACACCTACGAGAAGACCCACGGCATGTCCCCCTCGTGGAGCGACCGCTACGCGGACCTGCTCCAGATCCACAAGGCATTCAACGTGAACCCGGACGTGGAGTGGTGGGAGGAGTTCGTCGTCTGGACCTACGACGTGGAGGTCGACATCTTCATGGCTCCGGTGCTCGACGACGAGGAGCTCCACTTCTGGTGGGCTGGCACCGACATCTGGGTCGAGGAGGGCAACGCCAAGGAACAGCTGAGCGCAGACCTGGGCGAGGGCCTGGCGGCGTTCGACTCCCAGGCGATGTTCGACCAGGGGATCCGCGAGGAGGCCGGCACCCAGGTGGTGCTGGGCATGGGCCTGGACCCGGAGGACTTCACGCCCCAGGCGCTCCAGGACATGGGCGCCGCGATCACCGACGGCAAGGAACGGCTGCAGCTCTCCCACGTGGCCGGCTTCGCCGGAGCCTCTGTCTGGGGCTACCAGCCCTGGTCGTCGACCTCCACCCTGGAACCCTCGATCGTGCTCAACGCCGACCGGTCCAACTGAGAGAGGAGGGGGCCATGCGTCGGCTCTGGATCGGGTACGTGGTGTTGACCTTGCTCGGCGTGGCCGTGGGGCTGGATCTCCTCGGCTGGCCGGGGCAAGCCCCCTCGGGGGACGCCCTGGCGGACAGCGAGAGCGCGTCCGAGGTCATCGAACGACCGACGCGCCGCGGGTCGACCTCGGGGCCGCCCGCGGCTCCTCCCCAGACCCACACGATCTCCCTGCCCGACGGAGACGAGGTCACCATGAATGTGGCGCCCGCCGGGCATGATCACCACGGCCCGTCCGCCGGGGAGATCGCGGCGATGGAGGCCGCCGAGGCCAGGGAGTGGTCGTCGGTCGTCGAACCGTTCGAGCCCGCCGAGGTGGATCCGACCGACGAGGGTTTCGAATCCCTCGAGGAGATGGAGCACTTCGTCCGCGAACAGCTGCAGCTGCCCCCGGAAGTGTCGCTGGAGTTCTCGAGAGTCATCGAGGACGGCCGCGCCAGGTTGCGGATCTCCCTCCGGCCGCCGGCCTGATCCCGGGCCGCGGCCCGAGGGGGCGGGTCACCGCCGCTGGTAGCTGGTCGTGAACCGCACCGGATCTGGCAGGAGCCGGCTGCTCATGCTGAAGGTGACCGTCATGGTCTGCCCGTCTTCCGACAGGCGGAAGTGATACCTGCCCGTCCCCACCCGCTGCTCGCCTGTGGCGTGGATCTCGCCCTCCACCCAGACCCGGGACATGGTCATCGCCTCGCCGTCGTGCTCGTGGTGGGTGAGCGTGCCCTCCAGGTCGGTGGTCCAGGAGCGTCCGTCATCGATACCGATGGTGATCATGCCGCCGTCCACCTCGATGTCGTAGCTCGAGGTGACGTAGGTGCCCGAGAGCAGTCGCTTGCGGGTGACCCCGCGCAGGACCCGGGTCTGGGTGGCGACCGAGGCCTCGATGGCGTCCAGACGTCCCTGGGCCTCCGTCTCGTAGCCGGCGTTGCGCCAGGCTCCCTCGAAACCCTCCAGGCCGGGGTAGCGGGGATCCTCGGCGTGGGCCGGGCCCGCGAGACACACCAGCGCGAGCAGCGCGGTGCCTTGGATCAGCAGGGACGCTCTCACTTCAACCCCCGAGTCGAGACCGAGATCATCCGATGGTCCCGGCCGTCTGTCCAGATACCTGGCGGTTACCTGCGGAATGCGGATCAGGTATACTGAACACCCGTACAGGAACCGGTCATGCCCTTTACCTTCCGCACCGCCCCCGACGTCCGCCAGCGGCTGGATCTCCTGGGCTCGGGTGCGCGCTTCGAGGCCTGTGGGCCGGTGTACCGCGGGGGGCCGGAGGCGGCCCAGGAGGGGCCGATCTACGTCGCAACCATGCGGGGCGGGAAGTCGATCCCGCTGCTGAAGATCCTGCTGACGGATCGATGTGTAGGTGGCTGTAAGTATTGTGCTTTTCGTTCGTCCCGAGATGTGTGTCGCACGACCCTGGCCCCGGAGGAGCTGGCCCGGACGTTCGACTCGATGCTCCGTCGGGATCGGGTGCGCGGTCTGTTCCTGTCGTCGGGGATCGACCCGGATCCGGTGACCTCGATGGACCGGATGCTGGACGCGGCCGCCCTGGTTCGCAGGACCTTCCCGGGCTACGTGCACCTCAAGATCCTCCCCGGTGCGGAGCCGGCGCAGCTGGAGCGGGCGGCGGCCCTGGCCAGCCGGCTGTCGGTGAATCTCGAGGCCCCGAGCCGGGAGCGGCTGCGGGCGCTGGCCCCGGGCAAGAGCCGGCCGGCGCTGCTGAGGGAGCAGCTGGACCGGGTCGCGGAGTTGACCCGCAGGGGCCGCGCTCCCGCCAGCGGATGGACCACCCAGTACGTGGTCGGGCCGGCGGGGGAGGGGGACCGGGAGCTACTGCGGACCAGCGGGGCCCTGTACCGGGGGTGGGGCTTGACCCGGGCGTACTACGCCCGCTTCGAGCCGGTGAGCGACACGCCGCTGGAGGGGCACTCGCCCACTCCACAGCTGCGCCAGAATCGCCTCTACCAGGCCGACACCCTGGTACGCGAGTACGGGTTCCACGAGGACGAATTGCCCTTCGGCGACGACGGAGACCTGGACCGCGACGTGGATCCCAAGACCGCCTGGGCCCGCGCCCACCCCGAGGTCTTCCCGCTGGAGATCAACCGGGCGGAGCGGTCGCGGCTGATGCGCGTCCCGGGATTCGGCCCCGCGTCCGTGTCGAGGATCCTGCGGGTCCGGCGCGAGGGGCGGATCCGCTCCCCCGACACCCTCCGGAAGCTGGGGGTCCCCCTGCGGCGCTGCCGGGGCTATGTGACCCTGGACGGTCGGCTCTACGGCCGGGAGGGCGCCTCCCCGGATCAGCTGAGCCTGTTCAGCGGGCGCTGATCCCCTGGGTGGAGAAAGCCGAATCGAGGATCCGGACCACCACAGCGGGCAGCCGCCGGGCCAGCGTCCCGGAGAGACCTTCGTGGAGCCGGTCCACGTGGCGCGCCACGATCCCGTAGACCTCGATCGTCGGGGGTAGTTCGGCTCCGAGCCTCCGCAGCGTGGCCAGCGAGGTCTCCAGCCCGGCGGCGTGGGCCGAGGGATGGGCGTCACCCACCGCGTCCGGATCCAGCGGTACCCGCAGGACCGCGCCGGCGGGCTCCCCCGGGGCGACCAGGGCGTCGAGGATCACCACCCGTTCGTACCCCTCCATCACCGCGGCGAGGTCGATCCCGACCAGCGGTCCGTCCAGCAGGTCAGCGGTCTCCGGGGCGAGGGCGCGGTGGACCTCGCGGGCGACCAGGCAGCCCACGCCGTCGTCGCACATCAGGGTGTTGCCGAGGCCGAGGAGCAGGGTGGGGGCGCGGGGAGCGTCCATGGCGTTCACGGCGGGAGTTTCCCTGCAATCGCAGAGCTTTCGCAAGTCGACCCCGCCGCTTCTACGATCCCGCCGGGGCTGGACGGGGAGGCACCCGTCCCCAGCGGAGGATTCATGGCCGGGACCGCGATCATCATCTGCGACTGCATGGGGCAGGTGTCGGACCACGTGGACACAGCGTCCGTCGAGGAGCTGGCGCGCGGGCTGGAGGGGGTGACCCACGTCCGCCGGGCCGGCAAGCTCTGCGGCAGCGACGACCTGGACCGTCTCGCGGCCGAGCTCCGGGACGGCGGGATCGAGAGGTTGCTGTTCGCCGGTTGCTCACCCCGCATGTCGCTCAAGCTCCCCGAGGAGCGGCTGCAGGCCACGGCGATCCAGGCGGGCCTGGACCCCGCCCTGGTGGAGGTGGCCAACATCCGCGAACTCTGCGCGTGGCTCCATCGGGACGATCCCCAGGGTGCCAGTGCTGCGGCCCGGGACCTGGTGAGGATGGCCCACGCGCGCCTCCAGCGGGCCAGTGGATCGGCCGAACTCGTGCCCCTGGAGAAGCGGGTCCTGGTCGTGGGCGGCGGGCCGGCGGGGCTGGCCGCCACCCGGGACCTGGCGCGGGCCGGTGTCCCGGTCGTGCTGGCCGAGCAGGACGACTACGTGGGGGGGACCCTCTGCCAGTTGCCGCTGATGTTCCAGACCGAGGCCTGGCCGTCGGTATGCGAGAGCTCCTGCGTGGGCCCGGTACAGGCCGCCGAGGCGCTGTTCGACCCCCTGGTGACCCTGCACACCGGTGCCCGAGTCCGCGAGGTGAGCAAGACCGCGGGCAACTTCGAGGTGACGCTGGAGCTGGCCCCCGCCTTCGTCTCCGAGGATCTGTGCATCTCCTGCGGCAGGTGCGAGGAGGCCTGTCCGGAGTCGACCGCCAACGCCTTCGAGTGCGGCCATGGCTTGCGCAAGGCCATCGCCAAGGCCTCGGACCGGTCCGTACCCGACCGCTTCACCCTGGTCGACGAGGCCTGCACCCGCTGTGGCGACTGCCTCGAGGTCTGCCCCACCGGCGCCATCGACCTCGAGGCCGTGCCACGCACCGTGACCGAGAGTGTCGGCGCGGTGATCCTGGCCACCGGTACCGAGGCCCGAGATCCGGCGAGGATGCCGGAGCTGGGGACCGGCGATCCGGACGTGATCACCTCCCTGGAGATGGAACGGCTGCTGGCCCGTGGCCTGAAGCGGCCCTCGGACGGCGAGGAACCCGAGCACGTGGTGTTCGTGCAGTGCGCGGGCTCCCGGGCGGGCATGGACAAGGAGGGGGAGGGGGTCGCGTACTGCTCACGGACGTGCTGCGCGGTCACGGCCAAGCAGGCCCGCCGGGTGGCGGCGGCCCACCCGATGACCGAGGTCTCCATCGTCTACTACCGGGACTTCCGGACCTACGAGCGTGCGCTGGAGAAGCTCTACCAGGACGTCAAGGGCATGGGCCTGGAGTTCCACAATGGGGAGGTGACCTCGGTGGCACCCGGTGACGAGGAGGGGCTCCAGGTGGAGCTCAACCTGCTGGGCACCGAGGATCTGGAGGACGACGGGGCCACCGAGTCGCTGGAGTGCGACCTGGTGGTGCTGGCCTGCGCCCAGGAGCCCCGGATGCCCTCGTGGGCCGTGGACCTGGGGCTGCCCCTGGACACCTTCGGCTTCCCCATCGAGAACCAGCCGCGGATCTTCCGGCCCACCGAGACCTTCGTCGAGCGGGTGTTCAGCGCCGGTTCGGCCGCCGGCCCCAAGGCGATCCAGCCGGCGGTGGGCCAGGGTTCGACGGCCGCGCTCAAGGCGATCCACGCCCTGGGCGCGGGCGCGCGGCAGCCCCCGCGGAACCTCTCCGTCGTGACCGCCGAACGCTGCAGCCACTGCGGGATGTGCGTCAGTGTCTGCCCCCACGGCGCGGCGACGATGACCGACGCGGGCGCCGCGGTGGACCCGGGCTTTTGCCAGGCCTGCGGGCTCTGTGCCGCGTCCTGTCCCTCCCACGCGGCCATGCTCAACAACTTCACCGACGAGCAGCTGCTGGCCCAGGCCCGCGAGGGCTTCCGCGACGCTCCCGAGGGTGAACCTCGGTTGCTCGCGATGCTCTGCTACTGGTGCGCGTACGGCGGAGCCGACCTGGCCGGGATCCACGGCCTGACCGCCCCGTCGTGTGTCCGGACGATGCGCATTCGCTGCTCGTCGTCGGTGAACCTGGGGCTGGTGACCCAGCTCTTCCGCGAGGGTGTGGACGGGGTGATGGTGGCGGGCTGTCCACCCAACTCCTGTCACCACATGTGGGGCAACTGGCTGGCCGACAAGCGCATCGCGCTGATGAAGACCACCATGCGTGACATGGGGCTGGACGAGCGCCGGCTGCGCTTCTCCTACATCGGGATCATGAACGACCGGGAGTTCGTCGAGGAGGTGGACAAGATGCGCGCCGCGCTGCGCGATCTGAGGCCCCACCCCTGGTCGGCTGCCGCGGGTACCGGAGAGGGGGCGCCATGGCAGGCAAGGTGACGGTGGCCGTCAACTGGGCCGCGGCCTGCGGGGGCTGCGACGTGTCGATCCTCGACATCGAGGAGGCCCTCCTGGACGTGGCCGAACTCGCCGAGTTCGTCTACTGGCCGGTGGCCATGGACTTCAAACGCGAGCAGCTGAAGGCCTTGCCATCGAAGAGCGTGGACGTGGGCATCTTCAACGGCGCGGTCCGCACCTCCGAGCAGGAGGAGGACGCCCTGCTGCTGCGGGACCGTTGCAAGGTCCTGCTGGCCTACGGCTCCTGCGCCTGCTTCGGGGGGATTCCCGGGCTGGCGAACCAGGCCACGAGGGAGCAGGTGCTGCAGACCGCGTACGTGGACACGTCGAGCACCGACAACCCCGACGGCGTCTTCCCGGGGGAGTCGGTCGAGGAGGGCGGGCACACCCTGGAGCTGCCCGCGTTCTCCGAGGGGGTCCGGGCCCTGCACCAGGTGGTGGACGTGGACCTGTTCGCCCCGGGCTGTCCGCCGACCCCGGAGCGGGTGGCGGACCTGGTGGCCGCGGTGGCCGCCCTGGCCGCCGGGGGCGATCCGCCGCCGAAGGGTACCTTCCTGGCCTCGGACAGGGGCCTGTGCGAGGAGTGCCCGAGGGGCGCGACCCGCGGTGCCCGTCGCCCCGAGGTGTTCGTCCGGCCCCACGAGGTGATCGCCGATCCGGACCACTGCCTGCTGGACCAGGGCCTGGTCTGCATGGGCATCGCCACCCGCGGGGGCTGCGGCGCTCGCTGCATCGACGCCAACATGCCCTGCCGGGGCTGCTTCGGGCCCCTGCCGGGGCAGCTGGATCCGGGCGCCGAGCTGGTCTCGGCCCTGGCCACCCTGCCCGGGCCCCGGGGGATGTGGGAGACCCCGCTGCACCAGATCGTCTCGCCCGCGCGCGGAGTGAAGGACCCCCTGGGCACGTTCTACCGATTCACCTACCCGATCTCGGCGGGCCGACGCACCGTGCGCGACGAGGGGGGGGAGGGCTGACATGGGCCGGCGCATCACGATTTCGCCCATCACGCGGCTCGAGGGCCACGGCAAGATCGACATCTTCCTGGACGACGACGGCAACGTGGCCGACTGCTTCTTCCAGGTGGTCGAGCTGCGCGGCTTCGAGCGCTTTCTCCAGGGCAGGCCGGTGGAGGAGCTGCCGCGGATCACCCCCAAGATCTGCGGGGTCTGTCCCGGCGCCCACCACATGGCCGCGGCCAAGGCCGTGGACGCGGTGTACGACGTCGAGCCCCCGCCCGCGGCACGCAAGCTGCGGGAGCTGTACCTCAACGCCCACATCGCCCACAGCCACATCCTCCACTTCTTCGCCCTCGGCGGGCCGGACTTCCTGCCCGGCCCGGACGCGCCGGCCGCGAAGCGCAACGTGCTGGGGCTGATCGAGGCCGCGGGGGTCGAGGTGGGCAAGCGGGTGCTGCGGGCCCGGGGCCACTGCCAGCGGATCCAGGGGATCCTGGGCGGGCACCCGATCCACCCGGTGGCCGCGCTGCCCGGAGGCATGAGCCGGCCGCTGAGCGAGTTCGAGCGGGACGAGATCGAACCGTGGACCGACGAGCTGGTGGCCCTGGGGGAGGAGGCGCTGGCGATCTTCCGTCAGGTGGTGCTCGACGATCCGAAGATCGCCGAGGTCGTGGCCGGCGACCTCTACTACCACGAGACCCACTACGCGGGCCTGGTCGACCCGGACGGCCACGTGAACTTCTACGACGGCGACGTGCGGGTGCTGGAGTCCGGCGGCGACGAGCTGGCCCGCTTCGCGGCCGCCGACTACCTGGATCACATCGCCGAACGGGTGCTTCCCTGGTCCTACCTCAAGTTCCCGTACCTCAAGACCAAGGGCTGGCAGGGGCTGGTGGACGGGGCGGACAGCGGCATCTTCCGGGTCAACTCCCTGGCCCGACTCAACGTTGCCCGCGGCATGGCGACCCCGAAGGCCCAGGCCGCGTACCGGGAGATGTTCGACTTCTTCGGCGGCGGCCCGGTGCACCACACCCTGGCCTACCACTGGGCGAGGTTGATCGAGCTGATGTACGTCTGCGAGGCCGTGGCCGACGGCATCCGTGACCCGGAGATCACCTCGACCGAGATCCGCACCCTACCCACATCGACGCCGGACGAGGGGGTGGGCGCCGTCGAGGCCGCCCGCGGCACCCTCTACCACCACTACAAGACCGACAAGGACGGCATGGTCCAGGACGTGAACCTGATCGTGGCCACCGTCCAGAACAACGGCGCCATGGGCATGTCGGTCAAGCGGGCCGCCGAGGGCCTGATCCGCAACGGCGCCGCGGACGACGCCATCCTCGACCGGGTCGAGATGGCCTTCCGGGCCTACGACCCCTGCCTCGCCTGCGCCACCCACGCCCTGCCCGGGGACACGCCCCTGAGGGTCCGGGTCCACGAGCCGGGCGGCGATCCGGACCATCCGGCGCGGACGCTCCGCCGGGGGTGAGACGGCCCGGCGCCGACAAGACCAGGTGTTGACCGCCGTCCGGGCGGCTACACTGTCGCCCCGTGAGGTCTCGCCGATGACCGAGCTGAAGCTCGACAAGCCGTTGCTCGAACTCACCGACCGCGCCGGTGCGGCCAACCGGGCGCGGTTCGGGGAGCTGGGGCTGTACGTGCTCAACCTGATGAGCGGGCCGGGGGCGGGGAAGACGAGTCTGCTGGAGCGGACTGTGGAAGGGCTTCGGGGGGAGCTGCGGATCGGGGTCATCGAGGGGGACATCGAGGGGCGGGCCGACGCGGATCGGCTGGCGCGGATCGGGGCGCCGGTGAGGCAGCTCAATACCCACGGGGCCTGCCACCTGGACCCGCGGCCGGTGATGGAGGCGGCCGAGTCCCTGAAGCCCTCGGAGCTGGATCTGCTGGTGATCGAGAACGTGGGCAACCTGGTCTGCCCGGCCGAGTTCGACGTGGGCGAGGGCGGCCGGGCGATGCTGCTCTCGGTGCCCGAGGGCCACGACAAGCCGGCCAAGTACCCCCTGATGTTCCGCACGGCCAACGCCCTGGTGATCAACAAGATCGACCTGCTGGAGCTGTGCGACTTCGACGTGGAGGCGGCCGTCCACGACGCCCGGGCCCTGAACCCGGCGCTGCAGGTGTTCCCGGTCAGCTGCCGCACCGGCGCGGGGCTGGCCGCCTGGTTCGACTGGCTCCGGGCGCGGGTGGCGGCCGCGCGGGAGGCGCGCAGCTAGATGTGCCTCGCCGCGCCCATGGAGCTGGTGGCCGTCGACGGCGCCGACGGAACCGCCGAGGTGGACGGCGTGCGCTACGCCGTGCGACTGGACCTGGTGCAGGGGGTCGGGGTGGGGGACCACGTGCTGGTCCACGCCGGGTACGCGATCCAGGTCGTGGACGCCGAGGCCGCCCGCGAGACCCTGGAGCTGCTGGCCGAGGTCAAGGCCGCGGTCGACGACGAGTCCCCATGACCCATCCGGGCGCGCGCTTCCGGGATCCGGCGCTGGTGGCCCAGCTCGCGGATCGCCTCCGCGCAGCGACGCCCGATGAACCCCTGCGCTTGATGCACGTCTGCGGCACCCACGAGAACGCCATCGCCCGCAACGGGCTGCGGTCGTTGCTCCCGGGGGCCGTGGAGGTCATCGCCGGTCCGGGGTGTCCGGTCTGCGTCTGCCCCCCGGCCGACATCGACCTGGCCGCCCGCCTGGCCCTGGACCACGGCGCCGGGGTGGCGACGGTGGGGGACATGATGCGGGTGCCGGGGCGGGTGTCGCTGACCGAGGCCCGGACCCGGGGGGGCGACGTCCGGGTCGTGGACGGCGCGGCGGGGGCGGTGCGCTGGGCCCGGGAGGAGCCGGAGCGGGAGGTGGTGCTGTTCGCGGTGGGGTTCGAGACCACCGCCTGCACGACTGCGGCGGCGGTCCTCGCCGAGCCCCCGCCCAACCTGTCGTTCTTGCTGTCCCACCGCCTGATCCCACCCGCGCTGTCGGCGCTGTTGACCATGGACGACCTGCGGATCGACGGATTCCTGATGCCCGGTCACGTGCTGACCGTGGCGGGGACGGAGGACTACACCCCGCTGGCCGTGGCGAGCGGCCGGCCGATGGTCGTGGCCGGGTTCGAGCCGGTGGACGTCATGCTCGGGCTGGCGCGGCTGGTCGAGCTGGCGGGCGAGGGGAGGGGAGAGGTGGCCAACGCCTACCCCCGCGCCGTCCGGTCCGGGGGGAACGCGAAGGCCCTGGCGATGATGGACCGGGCCTTCCAAGCGGTGGATGCCCGATGGCGGGGGCTCGGGGAGATCCCGGGCTCCGGGCTGGCCCTGCAGCCGGAGCTATCCTCCCTGGACGCCTGCCAGCGCTTCGGGGTGGAGCCCGATCCGGACCTCCCCGACAGCCTCCCCGGCTGCTCCTGCGGGGACGTGATGGCCGGACGACTCGATCCGACGGAGTGCCCGCTGTTCGGCGAGTCCTGCACCCCCGAGGCCCCGCGGGGACCGTGTATGGTCTCCTTCGAGGGGACCTGTCGAAATCGCTACCAGTACCGGGAGGGATGAGGGTGGCCAGCGACGCGCGGCGGATCGAACTCGGGCACGGTGGGGGTGGGCAGCTGACCCGCGACCTGGTCCGGCAGGTGTTCGCCCGCCACCTGAGCAACCCGGCCCTGGACCCGCTGGAGGACGCCGGGCTGCTCCCGGATCCGGGCGGCAGGCTCGCCCTGACCACCGACGGCTTCGTGGTCGACCCCCCGGTCTTCCCCGGCGGCGACATCGGCTCGCTGGCGATCCACGGCACGGTCAACGACCTGGCGGTCAGCGGAGCACGCCCCCTGGGTCTGACCCTGGGCGCGATCCTCGAGGAGGGGGTCGAGTGGGACCACGTGGATCGGATCGCCCGCTCCGCGGCGGCCGCGGCCCGGGTGGCGGGGGTGTCCGTGGTCTCCGGGGACACCAAGGTGGTGGAAAAGGGAAAGGGCGACGGGATCTACCTGACCACGGCGGGCGTGGGCGTGCTCCGGGAGGGCTACCCGCCCGAGGACGGGCCCACCGCGGGAGACGCCCTGCTGATCAGCGGACCAGTGGGCGACCACGGGGCGGTGATCCTGGCCCTGCGCAGCGGCCTGGAGCCCGGCGAAGGCCTGCGCAGCGACGGCGCGGCGGTGACTCCGCTGGTGGACGCCCTGTTCGACGCGGGGGTGGTCCCCCGGTGGATGCGCGACCCCACCCGCTCCGGCCTCGCCGGCGCCCTGTGCGACCTGGCCGAGGACCGGGGGCTCTCGGTGGAGGCGGACGAGGCAGCGATCCCGGTCCGACCCGCCGTGGGCTCGGTCTGCGAGATCACCGGCGTCGACCCCCTCTACCTGGCCTGCGAGGGCCGGGTACTGGCCGCCGTACCCGCCGAACACGTCGACCGCGCACTGACCGCCTGGCGCACCCTCCCCGCCGGCCACGACTCCGCTCTCCTGGGCCACCTGTCCGCCGATGGAAAGGCCCGCGTCGTCCTCCGCACCCGCTTCGGCGGCGCCCGCACTCTGCTGCGGCCTGCGGCGGAGCTGCTGCCGCGGATCTGCTGATGTAAATCATGATTGATGCCCTCGGATAAAGGCAGCATACTGTAAATCATGATTGACGCTGATGTCGTGGAGCGGCCGGCCTACTGGGAACGCGTGGAGCCCTGGATCGGCGTCCAGCTGATCAAGGTGTTCACCGGTCAGCGTCGGGTGGGCAAGTCCTACCTGCTCCGGGCGGTCCAGCGGCGGCTGCAGCAGCGTTCCCCGGAGGTCCCGATCCTCTTCGTGGACAAGGAACGTTCCGACTGGGCACACATCAGGACCGCGGCCGATCTCGAGTCCTGGGCGAATCAGGAGGCTCCGGCGGACCGCGCGGTGCTGATGATCGACGAGGTACAGGAGATCGAGGACTTCCACGTCGCCCTGCGCAGTCTCCACGCCCAGGGACGGTTCGACATCTACGTCACCGGTTCCAACGCGGAGTTGCTGTCCGGCGAGATCGCCACCCGCTTCGCGGGACGCTCGATCCAGGTGCCTGTGTACCCGCTGAGCTACGACGAGTTCCTCGTTTTTCACGGCCTCGGGGACGATGACGAGGCGCTCCGGCACTACCTGCGCTACGGCGGGCTGCCGTTCCTGCGCCACCTGCTGCTCTCCGACGAGGTGGCCTTCGAGTACCTGCACAGCGTGGCCCAGACCGCGATCCTCAAGGACGTCGTCACCCGGCATTCGATCCGCAGCCCCGATCTGCTCGAGCGGCTCGTGTTGTTCCTGGCCGACAACGTGGGCTCGCCGGTGTCGGCCCAGAGCATCACCCGGTTCCTCAAGAACCAGCGAACGCGGGCCTCGGTGCCGACAGTGTTGAGCTACGTCGCTTTCCTGGAGCAGGCCTACCTGGTGCGGAGGATCCGGCGCGCCGATCTGGCGGGAAAGCGGTTCTTCGAGGTCGCCGAGAAACACTACTTCGAGGACCTCGGGATCCGCGCGGCCCTGCTCGGTTCGCGTCCCCAGGACATCGCCAAGGTCGTCGAGAACGCGGTACTCGGCAGGTTGCTGCTCGACGGCTGGACCGTGACCACTGGCGACGTGGACGGCAAGGAGATCGACTTTGTCTGCAACCGAGGTACGAAGCGGCTCTACATCCAGGCCTGCTACCTGATGGCAGATCCTGCGACGCGCGAGCGGGAGTTCGGCTCTCTCCTCGCCGTTGGGGACAACCACCCCAAGGCCGTCGTCAGCCTCGACCCCCTGCTGTCCCCCGAGAAGGGGATCGAGCATCTCGCGCTGAGGGCGTTCCTTCGAGACGGTTGGGATGGCTAGATCCTCCCCCGCGTCCTCGGCCTCGCGTCTCCTCCCTCGGGGCGGCCCCTCGGTCCTGGCCATCGGCGGGGACCTCAAGTGTGCTCCCTGCCTGACGTCGGGGGACCGGGCCCTGCTCGGCGAGGAGGTGGGTGACCTGGCCGACCCCTCGGCCATCGACAGGCTGGAGCGGGCCATCGACGGGATGGGTCGACGCCTGGGCGTGCAGCCCGAACTCGTGGCCCACGATCTGCACCCGGACTACCACGGCAGCCGGTTCGCCCGATCCCTCGGACTGCCCACCCTGGCGGTGCAGCATCATCACGCCCACGCCCTGGCCTGCCTGGCCGAGAACGGCCACGAGGGCCCGGCCCTGGCCTTGACCCTCGACGGCGCGGGCTACGGCTCCGACGGCGCCAGCTGGGGCGGCGAGCTGCTGTGGGTCAACGGGCTGGAGTTCCGCCGCATGGCGCACCTCACCCCGTTGCCGCTTCCCGGCGGCGACCGTGCCGCCCGGGAGCCGTGGCGAATGGCGATCGCCGCCCTCGTCGCCGCGGGGGAGGAGCTGCAGGCCGAGGCGGACGAGTTCGTCCGGTCCCTCGAGACCACCGACCCCTGCGTGCCGGCCGATGTCGCGCGAGCCGTGGTCTCCATCGCCAGCCGTCCGGACGCCTGCCCGACCACCACCTCCGCCGGCCGCTGGTTCGACGCCGTGGCCTCCCTGCTCGGCCTGTGCCACGTGAACACCCGCGAGGCCGAGGCCGCCATGGCCCTCGAGCGGAGCGCGGCGGACGGGTTCGGCCAGCCGCAGCTCCCGATCCAGATCCAGCGCCCCGGTCCGGACGGGCGGACCTGGGAGATCGACCTCCGTCCAGCGATCCAGGACCTTGTGAGGCGTCGCTACCAGGGGACCGAGGCCCCCGTCCTCGCCCTTGGCTTCCACGCGATGCTGGCGGCCGGGTTGGTGCGCGCGGCGACCTTCGGAGCCGCGGTCACCGGCGTCCAGGAGGTCGCCCTGACCGGCGGCGTGATGCTCAATCGTCTGCTGGGGGGACTCCTGGAGTCGAGGCTGGAGGAGGAGGGGCTTCGACCGATGACCCATCACCGGATCCCTCCGGGGGACGGCGGTCTGGCGATGGGCCAGGCGTGGGCGGGGATCCTCTCAGCACCAGCCACATGAGCCCCACGCCCACGGCGAGGAGGGCGACGCCGGTCAGGTCGAACCACCAGGGCTGGTAGGTGATCTGACCTTCGAGGGCTGTGGTGTACCCGGGGATCTCCCAGGGGATCAGCCCCCCCAGATTGGGACCGGTGTTCATGATCGCGTGGCCCAGGATGCAGGGCCACAGGCTGCGGGTGCGCAGGTACAGCCAGCCCAGCAGGACGCCGCTGGCCAGCGCCACCGGGATCTGCCAGGGATTCATGTGAAGCAGGGCGAACAGCAGGCTCGAGAAGAGCACGGCGATCCAGGGACCGTAGCGGCGCAGCAGGGCGTTGAGGATCAGGCCCCGGAAGAGCAGCTCCTCGGTGACCGGCGCGACGACCACCAGCAGGATCCACGACGCCAGCGCGCTGTGCCCCCCCAGCAGGGCCTGCTCGACGATGGCCACGACCCAGGCGGGCATCGGCAGCACCGTGCGGACCAGGTTGTCGGCCTCGGACAGGACGATCGAGAGCCCCGCCATCGAGACCACCAGGGGCGGCACCAGCCACGGGGTGAACCTCCGGAAGGGGAGGAACTCCCGGATCGGTCCCCGCAGGAGCAGGATCCCCGCGGCGATGACGATGCCGATGGCGACCGTGTTGATCGCCGCCAGGGAGAGGGGGTGGGTGCCCAGGGAGATCAGCCCCCCTCGCTTCAAGGCGACGGAAGCGCCCAGGAGCGTGGCCTGCAGCGCGGCGGAACACCCGCACTGGATCGCGAGGGCGAGCAGGGTCACGCCGCAGCCGAAGCTCAGCGCAGGGAACCGCCAGCGGCCTGGCTCTTGGTCGGGCCGATCCACCCTCGGCTACTCCTTGGGGCTGGCGTAGAACAGCACCCGGCGGCAGCCGCGGCACATCATGGCCTCGATGGAGCCGGCAATCTTGGCTCCCCCGAGGAGCCCCTTGGCCCCGTCGGGATCGGTATACGCGAGACCCTTGTGCTGGGAGTCCATGTAGCCGCGATCGAGCACCTGGATCGCCTTGAGCGGCCGGCCACAGTCCGGGCAGTCCTTCCTCATCGGTCCACCTCCGGGAGGCAGCATACCAAGGCCCACCATGACCGGCGGCAAACTGCCCTGGCCTGCATCGGAGTCGAAGGCGGCGGAGCCGCCGACTGCGCCGGTTGAGTGGTGGGGGGCGAGAAATTCGCGGCCCAAGA
>CAZITQ010000029.1:0-21051 GCA_964542165.1 uncultured Rickettsiales bacterium | reverse complement strand
GGTCGGCCCGCTGTCGGGCGGGGGGTCGGGGTCCGGGCCGGGGGCCGCCCCCCCCGACTGCGAGCTTGCAGTGGTGGGGCGCTAGAATGTCGAGGCCCATGAAGGATTGGTGGAGACAGCGCCTCACCTCGCCGCGCGCGCCGCTGGGACTGGCGGCGCTGGGCGCCGTGCTCTGCCTGCCCGCCTGCCTCGCGGGCTTCCTGCTGGACGACTTCGGGATGGCCAACCTCTTCGCCGAGGGGGCCCCCGCCTGGGACGTGTTCGACTTCCGCAGGATCGGGACGCCGGCGCAGATGAAGGAGGCCGGCTTCCTGGGCTGGTGGGGAACGGACGAGATGCAGCTGGCCTTCTTCCGGCCTATCTCGTCGTTGAGCCACGCCCTGGACTTCGCGCTCTGGCCCCGGGTCGCGTGGCTGATGCACGTCGAGAACGCCCTGCTGTACGGCGGGATCGTCGCGCTCGCGGGGGTGTTCTTCCGGCGTCTGGGACTGCCCGCGCTGACCGCGGGGCTGGCGGTCCTGCTGTTTGCCGTCGACGACGTCCACGCCCAGGCCGTGGGCTGGATCTCCAACCGCAACGCCCTGTGGGCGGCGTTGCTGGGGGTGACCACCCTGGTGGTCCACCACCGCTGGCGAGGCGGCTGGGGGGGCGGCGCCGTCGTCGCCCCAGCGACCTTCGCCACGGCCCTGCTGGCGGGGGAGAGCGGCCTGGCCTGGGGCGGCTACCTGGCGGCCCACGCCCTCTTCCTCGAGCGGGGCCCCCTTTGGCGCCGTGTCGCCGTGCTCCTGCCCTACGCCGTGGTGGTCGTCGCCTGGCAGCTCGCCTACCGCGCCGCGGGCTACGGAGCCGTGGGCAGCGGGATCTACCTGGACGTGGGCGCCCATCCCTTCCTCTTCGCCTGGGGCTGTCTGCGCAACATGCTGGCCATGGGGATGGCCCAGCTCTCGTTGCCCGTGGCCACCCCGTTCGCCGTCATGCCCGTGGGCTGGGGCATCTCGGCGGCGGTGCTGCTGGGATTCGGGGCGTTGATCTGGCCCCTGCTGCGGGACGATCCCCGGGCCCGGTTCCTGGCCGCGGGGGCCCTGCTCGCCGCGGCGCCCTTCGGCGCCACCCTGCCGTCGGACCGGCTGCTGCTTCCCCTGGGGGTGGGCGGCTCGGGCCTGGTCGCGCTGGTCCTCGTGGCCTGGCGCGAGGGCAGCCTGAGCCGACCCGGCCTGCGCCCGGTGTGCTGGGCCCTGGTGGCGGCCCACCTGGTCCTCTCGCCGTTGATGTTCGTCCCGTCGCTGTTCTTCCCGGTCTCCTTCGAGGTCCCGGCCCGCCAGCTGGTCCGCGCGATCCCCGACGACGGCAGGGTCGTGATCGTGAACCTGCCCCTGGACCTGCTGATGTTCTGGCCCGAGGACATGCGCCAGCACGCGGGTGAACCCTGGCCCGAGCGGGTCTACCTGCTCCACGGTGGAACGACGCCGATCGAGGTGACCGGGATCGACGACCGGACCCTCGAGATCCATGCCGAGGCGGGCTGGATGCCTTCCCCCCTGGACCGCATGGCCCGCTCGTCGGACCTGCCGGTGATCGCCGACCAGTGGTTCGCCCTCGAGGAGATGGGCGTCGAGGTGCTCGAGGTGACCGCCGACGGCCGCCCGACCCGGGCCCGATTCCACTTCCAGGATCCCCTGACGACCTGGCGGTGGATCACCTGGGAGGGCGACGAGGTCGTGCCGTTCGTGCCCCCCGCGCCGAGCGAGACCGTCCGCTTGCAGGCGTCCCTGTTCGGGATGTAGTCCCTCGGCTCAGAATCCCATGGTCGGCAAGCCGGCGAAGGGGACAAGCCCCTCGAACATGAAGGACAGCAGCGCGAGGCGGAGCTGGGCTTCGCGGATCCGTTCCCGGGCCAGGAAGGGGGAGGTGGCCCACTGGCCCATCTGGGAGCGGGACGGCGCCGGAATGCGCCAGTAGGGATCGCTGTCGATGATCCTCGCGACCATCAGCGCGCCCATGTTGTCCGGGTGGTTGCGGGCGTCACGCTCGATGGCCTTGACCTCGTCGCGGACCACCGCCAGGTCGGACGCCGGTGTGGCCACGTGCATGGCCGCCAGGCTGCCCTCGTGGCCCCACACGACCCCGAGCTTTTCGTACTGCCGCGGGACGGCGTCGACCCATTCCGCCGTGGTGTTGTTGCGCCCCACGAGGACGAACCGGCTGTCGGCCGCGGCCTTCTCGCGCTCGGGCAAGAAGGCCTCGGGGGCGAGAACGCGGGCGCCGTGCCCACGGTGGCGGCTGAAATGGGTGGCGATGGGCACGCAGAGGTTGCGCAGGGCGGGCTCGACGACGAAGGCGATCTGGGTCATGGTCCGGTCATTCTAACCCGGCGAAATCGCGAGCGTTCAAGGCGAGCTGCGGCGGCTGCGCTGATGGATCTCGGCCGCCTCCATGACGTGGACCATGGGCAGGGAGACCGTCTGGCCCACGGCGGGTAGATCGAAGGCAGCGAATCCCGCGGGTCGCCAGCACACCCAGCGGTACGAGGGGCTCTCCAGAGTCTCGTGGAAACGGTAGGCCACCTCCCTCGGGCGACCGTCGTCGGTCACGGCACGGACCACCACGTCGAAGTCCGCCCCCTCGATCTTCTGGCCCGCGGTGAAGGGCGCCAGGTCGGGGTTGCGCATCAGGCGGTCGAACCCGTTGGCGAACATGCCCCCCTCGATGGTCGCTATGAGGGTGTGTGCGTCCTCCCGTACGACGGTGTTGTCGTTGTGCATCGGCGCCAGGATCGCGATCCGCCGGGGGACCGGCCCGGACTCGTCCAGGCGGCGGATGACGGAGGTGTACACGGCGGGGAACTCGTTGCCGTTGACGAAGATCAGGGTCTGCTCCTCGAGCTCCTCGTCCATCGGCGCGGACTCAGCGCCCGTGGCGAACAGCGCGCCGAACACCGGCAGGGTCGCCACACCGGCCAGCAGCCCCAGCGCGGCCAGCGGGCCGTGGAGGACGAGCATCCCCACGGTGCCCAGGCGCCGGACACGCCCTCCGTCCACCCGCTCCTGCCCGAAGAGACCCACCGACGCCGCCAGCATGGCCAGCAGCGCGAAGGCTCCCACGCCCGCGTGGATCAACAGGCGGGCCATGGGGAAGGCGGCGCAGACCGGGACCAGCGAGAGGACCATACCCAGAGCCCAGAAACGGGCCACGCGCCTCTCCCGCAGCAGCCTCCAGAGCAGGAAGAGCACCCCGAAACAGAGCATGCCGCCCACCAGCGACAGCCCGATCTGCATTCCCCTGTGGAACACCGCCCAGATGTCCACCGGCACCTGGAACCACTGCCCCGCGAGGAGCAACGGCAGCCGCTCGACGAGGGCCACCGTGAACCGCAGCGGTTGTTGCCCGGGATCCAGGTACAGTCCCGAGCCGTGCGACCCGTACCCCAGCAGGTCGTAGGCCACGCGCCAGATCGCGACCAGCACGCCGTACGGGACCAGGGCGCCCAGACGCCTCGCCCAGGGTCCCTCGTCCATGGTCAGCTGCCAGGCGGTCACGTAGGCCACGGCCGCCAGGGTGGCCTCTCCGCAGAACAGGCCCACGGCGAGGACGACCAGGGGTGGGATGGCGTCCACCGTCCTGTGGGACCGGCGCCAGCGCAGGTGCAGGAGCACCACCGCGCCGGCGAACACCAGGGTCAGCAACGAGTTGCGGTTGGCCAACCACCCGGCGGGCATCGCGTGGGAGTCCTCCAGGGCGAACAGGAGGACGGCGAGGCCGGCCACGAGACCCCCGCCGTGCACGCGGCGGTAGAGCGCTCCCACCGTGACGATCGCCAGCGCGAACCACAGCAGGCTGTGGACGTGCTGCGCGGCGGCGGAGTCGGGCCACAGGGCGTGGTCGAGCACGTGGGTGGCAGCGGTGACCGGTCGCAGAAAGCCGATGTTCAGCTCGGGATCGGCCCACCAGGGGAGGAACCCCACGTCGAACTGCCAGTCCCGCCGCTCGTCGTCGGGTACGAACACGAAGAGATCGAGGAGGGGATCCGAGCGCTGGGCGAACTCGTCGACGTCGTGAAGGATCGAGCGGTGGAAGTAGTCGTCCCCGTTGAAACCGCTGGGGACGGCGGGGAGACAGAGGGCCACGCCGACGGCGGCCGCGATCCAGGGCATATGGCGATGGGCGAGCAGCTGGCGCAGCTTCATCGTCCCGCCATCACCTTTCCCGTCATGCGGGTGAGGAATCCCCGGGGCAGGAAGCGCATGACAAAGGCGTTGAGCTGGTTGACCGTGCCGGGGAGCACGCTCGACTGCCCGGCGAACAGCCCCTCCAGCCCCGCCCGGACCACGTCCTCGGGCTGGGCGAGGGTGGCCTTCACCGACCGGGAGGGTTCCCCGTCGCTGGCCACGTCCCAGAACTCGGTGGCCACGCCGCCGGGGCAGAGCACGCACACGTGCACGCCGGAGCCGTCCAGCTCCTGGGCCAGGGCCTCGCTGAAGTTGCGCACGTAGGCCTTGCCCGCCGCGTAGGTCGCGAACCCGGGCACCGGGGTGTAGCCGGCGAAGGAGGCCACGTTGAGGATGTGGCCGGCGCCCCGCGCCCCCATGGAGTGGGCGAAGCGCCAGGTGAGCTCGGTCAGGGCGACCACGTTGAGCTGCAGCTGTTCCCGGGTCCGCTCCAGGGGGACCTCGCAGAAGGGGGCGAGGGTCGCGAACCCGGCGTTGTTCACCAGCACGTCCACGGGGGCGTCCGCTCCCTCGGTGGCCTCGAACAGCTGCGCCGGTGCGCCGTCGTCGGTCAGGTCGAGCGGCAGGATCGTCACCGGGACGCCGTGGCGGCGGGGGATCTCCCGGCCCAGCTCGTCCAGCCGCTCCTCCCGGCGCGCGGTGAGTACGAGCTGGGCGCCCATGGCGGCCAGCTGCAGTGCGAACTCGCGACCGAGGCCCGACGAGGCTCCGGTCACCAGGGCCGTCTTTCCGCGCAGGTCGGGCATACGTGCTCCTCAGGCGACCAGATCGCCCAGCGACTGCAGCATCTCCACCACTTCGTCCGGGAGCACCGGGGGCTCCACGCCGAGCTTGTGGCACTCGATGAGCGCCGCCGCGGTCTGCTCGACGATCTCGGTCAGGTCCATGGCCCGCCGGATGGAGCTGCCCGCCACCAGCAGCCCGTGGTTGACCAGCATCACCGCCGGTTTGTCCCCCATGGCGGCCACGGCGGCCTCGGCCAGCTCCTCGGTCCCGGGCATCTGGAAGGGGACCCGGGGGATCTCGCCGAAGAAGGCGGCCTCGGTGGAGATGGGCAGGAAGGGCAGTCCGGCCATGCCCAGGACGATGGCCTGGGGGGCGTGGCTGTGGATGACCGCCTGAACGTCCGGGCGGTCCCGCAGGATCGTGCAGTGCATGAGCCGCTCGCTGGACGGGGCCAGGGAGGTGGGGTCGAGGGGCTCGCCGTCCAGGCCGACGCGCACGAACAGATCGGGGCGCAGCCCACCCTTGGGCAGGGACGACGGCGTGATCCAGACCTCGTCCGGGTGGTCGGGCCGCCGCATGCTGACGTTGCCGCCGGTGGAGGTGATCAGGTCCCGCTCCACCAGCTCGCTGACGATGTCGAACATCTCGTCTCGCTCGTCGCCCACCCGGGGGACGTGGACCGCCGGGGTGCCCGCCGGGGTGGCGGGGGAGGGGGGCTGTGGGGTCGCTGACGGGGCGTCCGCGCCCGACGGGATCCCGGCGGACTCTGCGCCCCCGGGCGGGCCGAAGGACTCCAGGTCGCCGGGATCGCCCACCTGCTCCCGAGCCTCGCGGTACAGCCGGTTCAGGTCCTTCTGGATCCGCTGGAGTGACATGGCCTTCATGGTGTTGCCGGCGAAGGCGAGCTTGCCGCTCATGGCTGCCTTCATGCCGCCGATGCGCTCCATGAACACCGCGTCGAGGACCTCGGCGTTCATCTTCAGCGTGACCACCGCCTTGTCCGGCAGATCCCCCAGACCGCACTCCACGGGCAGTCCGACAAACCTCATGTAGAACGTTATCTCTGCGTCCGGAACCACGTACTGTACCGTGATTTTCTTGCTCCTCGAGAACGCCCTGATCGTCTCGTCTTCGGCCACGCGGGCGCAGAAGTCGTGGAGGATCCGCAGCAGCATTCCGCGGGGGCTGTCGTCGTTCTCCGGGGGCTCGCCGGCCTCCCCCGGCTCCGGCGCCCCGCTGCCCTCGTCCTCGTCGCCGGAGCCGGTCACCAGTGACTTGAGCCCGGACCAGATACCCTTCTTCTCGCCCGCCGGCGCGGGCTCCTCCTCCTCCACGTCCAGGTCGGAGACCGCGGGGCCCGCACCCTCCGCCAGGGCGGCGGCCTCGTCCTCGGACGGCGCGCGGCGTTCCCCGGTCCAGCGGAACCGGTCCAGGGCGGCGGGATCGACCAGGGTCTCCGGTCGACCGCCGCCGACCAGCCGTTGGAACGCCTCGACCACCATCTTGCCCTGATGCCGGGCCACGTCCCGGGTGTTCCCCGCGATGTGGGGGGTCGCGATCACCGTGGGGAGGACCAGCAGGGGATCGTCGGCGGCCGGAGGTTCGGTGTCGAACACGTCCAGGGCCGCTCCGCCCAGGTGTCCGGAGCGGAGGCTGGCCTCCAGGGCCCGGGCGTCCACCAGCGCCGCACGGGCGGTGTTCACCAGGCACGCGCCCGGCTTCATCCGAGCCAGCTGGGCCTCGCCGATCAGGCCCCGGGTCTCGTCGGTCACCGGTGCGTGGAGCGAGACCAGGTCGGACTCCGACAGCAGGGTGGCGAGGTCCACGAGATCCGCGCCGGCCCGGGCCGCCTCCTCGCCGGACAGGAAGGGATCGCTGACCATCAGGCGCACACCGAACGGGCGCAGGCGGGCGGCGACCTGCCGGCCCACGGCTCCGAGCCCGACCAGACCCACGGTCTTGCCACCGATCTCGAACCCCTCGAAGCGTTCGTGGGCCATGCCCATCCGCGCCAGGTCGCCGGCCTCGCCCCCGGGCGCGTGGAGGAATCGATCGGCCTCGACCAGCTTGCGCGCCAGCATCAGCAGGAAGGCGACGGTGATCTCGGCCACGGCCAGGGAGTTGCGGCCGGGGGCGTTCATGACCGGCACGCCGTATGCGGCGCAGGCGGCCACGTCCACGTTCACCGGGTTGGAGCGGCAGGTGAACACGGCCCGCAGATCGGGGAGGCCGGCGAGGGCCTCGGCGTCCACGATGTCCACCTCGGTGACCAGCACCTGGAAGCCCTGCAGGGCGTCCACCAGGTCGTCCCCGGTGAGCACTCGCTGCTGCTCCATGTAGGGGGCGTACTCGACCTCGCCCAGGCGTCGCAGGCGGTCCAGGGCGCCCTCGTCCACGGGAGCGGTGACCAGGAACCGGGGCCGGAAGCTGTCCTCGCCGGGGGAGGGGAGGGCCGACGGGGGGTCGTCCACGTCGCCCGCCGCGCGCAGCACCATCTCCGCCGCCTGGGCGTCCGCGCCGATGCGGACCTCGCGGAGGAGCTGCCAGTCATCGTAGAGGCCAGCGTAGATCCCTGACCGCTCCCGTTCCGGTTCGTGGCGACGGTCCACGCGGGCCAGCGCGTCGGCCCCCGCGTTCAGGTTCGGGAAGGTGCCGGCCCCCACACCCGCGCAGATGGCTGCCCCGAGCAGGGTGGCCTGGTGTGTGGCTGGGACCTCCACCGGCACGCCACAGACGTCGGCCACGATCCCGCACCAGGTGGGGCTGCGGGACAGGCCGCCGGCGATTCGCAGGGCCTGGGGATGCTGGGAGGAGACCTCGGTGATCTGCGCCAGGTTCGCGCGCACGGCGTAGGCCAGGCCCTCCAGCATCGCCCGGCTCACATGGCGACGCGGGGCGTCGCGGATGCCCGCCGACAGGTGGGAGAAGGTGAGGTTGGCGACCGGTAGGCCCAGCTCGGCGGCGTGGAACAGCTCGGCACCCAGGGTGGAGGAGATCCCACAGGCGCCGGGTGAGGAGGCCGCCGCGTCGGCGCAGAGGGCGCCCGCTGCGTGGGGGTCGCCCGGCGACAGCAGCTCGCCCAGCCAGTCCAGGGCCTGGCCCGCGGCACCGGCGTTGGACTCCAGCACCCAGCGGTCGGCCAGGACGTGGGCGCCGGTCCACAGCCTGCGCTCGGGATCGGCGACCGGCTGCTCGACGATTTGCTGGATCGGGACCGTGGTGCCCGCCACCACGGCGGTCTGGCCGGGTTCGGTCACACCGGCGCCCAGGAGTCCGCACTGGGTGTCCGCACCACCCACGGCCACGGGGGTGCCGGGCTGCAGGCCGAGGTGAGCGGCCGCCGGTCCCCGCAGGCCCCCCAGCAGGTCGCCCGAGGGCCGCAGTTCCGGCATCTTCTCGCGGGGGAGGGAGAGGACGTCGAAGAGGTCGTCGGCCCAGGCGCGGGCGCGCAGGTCGAACAGGGAGCTCTCGCCCGCCTGCGAGGCGTCGCTGGCCACCACGCCGCAGAGTCGCCAGGCCAGCCAGTCGCTGACCGAGAGCACCGAGCGGGCCTGCTCCAGGAGCTCCGGGCGGTGCGCCATCAACCACCGGAGCCGCGCCGCCTGGGAGATGGGGGAGGGCCAGTGGCCGGTGCGGCTCAGCAGGACGCCCCCGTGGGTGGACGCCAGCTCCATGCCCTCGCCGGCGGAGCGGGCGTCCCGATTGGGAACGGCCCACAGCACCTGGTCGTTGGTGCCGAGGAGCACGGTGCCGTGCCGCATGGAGGTCACGGCGACGCCCTCGACCTGATCCGCGGTCGCACCCGAGCGCGTCAGGGCCTCCCGCGCGGCCTCGCCCACGAGCGCCCAGATCGTGTCGGTGTCCAGGTCGAGCCCCCAGCTCCCGGTTCCGGGGACCACCGGGTGCGTCCAGCCCCGGGCGCCGAAGGCCATCGCGCCCGTGTCCACGTCCACCACCAGGCAGCGGCCACTGCCGCCGCCCACGTCCAGCCCCATCAGGTACCGGGAAGCCATCGCGTCTCCGTGCTCGGGGGATCGGTGCCAGCAGTATCCGGCATCGGGCCGGGGGAGATCCAACTGGGAGGCGGCGTCAGTCGGAGGGCACGGCGAAGCAGAGGGTCACGTTGTCCGTGCAACCCTCGCAGGCGAACATGCCGAGGGTCTCGGCATAGCAGGGGTTGCCGTCCACTTCACCCACGGGCTCGGTTCCGAAGAGCATGAGTTCGTCGGGCACGCGGCCGGCGGGCTGGCCGTCCGGCCAGGTCATCGCGGTCCCCGCGGGGATGACGGGGGTCAAAGAGAGGGCGACGCTCCCGACATCGCCGCCCCCGAGAAGGTCGGCGACCGCCTCGCCGCCGCCGCTGTCCCCCAGGGTGCCGATCATCAGGATGCCGACGCCCTCGAGGCTGGAAGAGCCCGATCCCTCGGTCACCAGGGCGCTCGGGATGCCCTCCTCTGCCGAGACGGTCATCCCCGGCGTCTCGCGCAGGAACCGATAGCGCCCGCAGGAGGTGTGCACCTCCACGGCGTCCTCCGTCGAACTCCTCAGCCACAGGATCGCGACGCTCTCCTCGAGGTCCAGCGGCGAACCGGCAAATCGGACCGGGGTCTCCGGCGAGAGGCTGAGCCCTATGCCCGGCTCCCCGAGGGGTAGCGGATCCGGCCGATAGGAGGGGCCGACGCGGTCGGAGGGGAGCTGGACCGGGACGGACAGCCCGTATTCGCGCAGGGTCGCGGTCAGGTTGCCATCCCGAGGCTCGCCGGGCTCCACCACGACCCCGGCGGACACGTGCGCGTGTGTCCCGTCCTCCTGGGGCAGTTCGAGGGCAGAGGTGGTGACCGACTGCAGCTTCTCGCCGCGGATCCACAGCTTCAGCCCGAGGCGGGACATGCCGTGGAGGGTGGAATAGCAGGTGGCGAAGGGCTCCGCCGTCTCGGTCCACGAGAGGGCCTCCACCTGCAGCCATTCACCCCGGATGTCGGTGATCCGGAAGACCAGGAAGTCGGTCTGGTTGTCCGCGCGGGTGCGGTTGTCGGCCCAGCGATCCGAGCCGTCCTCGGGGGAACGGTGCAGCCATGTCAGGTGGTGGACCACGACGTGGTCGCCGACCGCCGGCCCAGCCAGGGGCGATTCGTCGCTGCTCGCGGCCACGGCCGCGCCCGAACCCGGGGTCTTGCCGACGCCTTCGGCACCCGCCGCGCCGGGCAACGTGAGCGCCGCGAGCAGCAGGCCGATGGGCATGAATCGGGGTGGGGACACGTGCGACTCCTCGGCCGCAGTATCGGCCCTCCTCCGCACCGGGTCCAGCCGACACGGCATCGCTTGCGTGCCCGGCGGCCTGGGGCGAGGATGGCCGCGTTGGAGGTCGCCATGTCCCTCTCGTTCGCCACGCTTCCCTGGGTGCTGGCCGTCGCCGGTAGCCTCGCCTTGCCCCTCCGAGGGCCGAACCAGCCCGCGGTCGAGTGGATCGTGCTCGAGCCCGAGGGCGAGGCGGCGGAGGGTGAGCTGTCCCCCGTGAAGCCCCTGGAGGACGAGCGGCGGGTCGAGGCGATCGAGAAGTGGCTGGACAACGAGGCGGCCCGGTTCGCCGCTTCGCTCTACGCGGACGCGTGGCTCGTCGCCGGGCTACCCGAGGACGGCCCGCTGCCCTTCCACATCGTGGTGGCGCCCGGGGGCAACCACGCGGACCGTGGGTTGGCCATCGCCGGCGAGGACGGCCTCTCGGAGCTCCCGGACATGCCCTTCGTCATCCTCGACGAGCGGCCCTTCCGCTACGAGCAGACCCTGGCCCACGAGACGGGTCACATGGTCCTCGACCTGCTCGGCGCACCCCAGGTGGCCATCGACGGGGGCTACGTGTTCCACACCACCCCGGCGGTGACCGACCGCTGGACGGCGTTCAACGAGGGCTTCGCGATTCACCTGGAGACCCTCTACATGGAGCGGGCCAGCGAGACCGGCCGGCGCCTGCACTACGACAACCGAAGCAATCAGCACGGCGCCAAGGGGCACCACCGCTTCGCGCCCCTGGACGACCTGCGGACCCTCTCCCAGACGCGCCAGCGCTACACCGCCGTCCGGGACAATCGCTTCGCCCACCCGGCCGCCTACCAGGGCGATGACCTGCTGCGCCACGCGGTGGCCCCGGAGCGGGACCTGTCCCGGCTGCGCAACGCCAGCCAGCTGCTGGCCTGCGAGGGCTTCGGGGCCACGGTGTTCTACCGGCTGGTCGCCGGCCGTTCGCCGAACCGCACCCTGGACGCCGTCGCCCACGTCCCGCTGCTCCAGGCCCTTCACGCGGTGTTCGCCGACGGACGGGGGGACGCGGATCACACCTGGCTGATCCACACGGTCGAGGAGCTCGCCACCATGCAGCGCAACGCCCGCCCCGCCTTCCTCGACCTGACCCGGGGCGCGACGATATCGTCCGAGCTGGTGGCCACCTGGCCCGACCTGCACGCCGCCGCCCTTCGGGTCGACGTGGCGCTCTACAAGGATCTGCAGGGGGCTGCCGGCGAGACCCTGGATGCCTGGGAGGCCGGGCTGGAGTCCGGCGACGTCACCCTCTTCGACGCCGTCCCCCCCGAGGTCTGGGCCACCGTCCCGGCGGTCACCGTCCGCCCCCAGCTGATCCCGGACGAGATCCCCCTCTGCCTGGACCTCAACGCCGCCGACCGCGCCGAGCTCTCCGCCATCCCCGGCGCCGACACCGCCTGGGTCGACCGGGTTCTCGCCGCCCGCCTGGAGGCGCCGTTCACCTCCGTCGACGACCTGCTGCAGAGAAGCGACGCCCCCGAGGGCCTCGACGCCTTCGTGCTCCCCCACGATTCCACCCCCTGATCCCAGACCCGGCGCCGCGGGAGGGGGAGGCGGCGACGCCGCTGGCGCTCGCGCCGAGGGCGTGTCCCCTTGATGTCAGTGGCTGGTCAACTGCCCGGGTGATCCCGCCCAAGTCCTGAAGATCTCTTTCGATTTGCCGCTTCAGAACCGTCGTACCCTGGATGTGGGCGCCCTTGTCGACCGCGGGGCACCGGCCCGGGCGTGGGTGTGAGGCCGGGGATCCGCGGGGGAGTGCGGCACGTGAGCAGGATCACGGTTGCCTTCTTCTTCGCAGCCTTCGTGCTGTCCCTTCCGGGGTGCGCCCATCACACGGTCACCCCAGTCGGTCTCCACGGAGATGGACCGATCCCCGAACACGAGCTTAGGGTGCTCGAGGTGACCCCGGTGGGTCAGACCGAGCGCTGGTGGGAGATCAGCGTCCGGTTCTCGGCCCCCGTCGTTCCCCTCTCCCAGGCTCGGAACCACGTCGGCGAACCGCTGCTTCGCTTCGATCCGCCCGTCGCGGGCGAGCACCGCTGGGTGGCGCCCGACCTCCTGCGGTTCTACGCCGATGATTCGATGCCTCGTGGGGTCTCGTACGACGTGGTGCTTCCCGCCGGTCTCGAGGACGCGACCGGGACGAGGACGCTGCGTACACCGGTCCGCTGGTCGTTCCAGACCCCGCGGCCGCGCCTGTACCGGCTGGCGAACACGTCGGACGTCGGTCTCGACCCCGCCGACCCCGAGCCCCTGGTCGCCTACCTCCATCACGGTGAGGTCGAGCCTGCCGCCATCGCCCCCTTCGTCCACCTGGAGGTGGCCGAGGCGATCTACCCCGAGATTCACGTCACCCCGCGAACGGAAGAGGAGGACCGCGAGCCCGGTCGGGTGACCTATGGGCCAGCCGCCCCGGTGCCCTTCCAGGTCCGCACCCTGCAGGAGGTCTGGCCGGGTACGCGCCACACCCACGGCGTGGCGATCGTCCCCGAGGGCCCGCTGCCTCCCGGAGCCCGCCTGACCCTCCGGGTGGATCCGGGCTGGGTGGGTACCGAGGGCCCCCTGCCAGCGGTCGAGACCTTCTCGCGCAAGGTGAAGGTCCGCGAGCCGTTCCGGGTGGTGTCGGTCACCTGCTGGCAGACCCCTTGCCGGCCCGACTCGGACGTCGTGGTGACCTTCAACCACTCCATCCACCGTGCGGCGCGTGAGGAAGGGGACATGGCGGTCCTCGCCCCGGGCGGGATCGGCCCCCGGAGCGGCTGGGGCCGGGAGATCCGATTCACGCCTGCGGTGCCGGAGACCCTGCACACGGTCACGGTCCGAGAGGGGCTGCCCGATATCTACCGACAGCCGCTTCCCGAGACGGTCGTGGAGCTGTGGGTGGACGACTTCCGACCTGGCCTGCACGTGGAAGACGGGCTTCGCACGATCGATCGGCGCAGTCCCCACGCCCTGGTGGCCTGGCAGCACGGGCTGGGGGACGTGCGGGTCCGCATGGCTCCCGTACCGCAGGAGGAGTTCCGATCGGTGGCGATCTGGCAGGCGCTGGACTCCACCCGGGAGGAGACACCACGGGCGGCGGACCTGGGCCCGCCGCCGCCTTCGGTGGCTGCGGCCAGGGAGGTGGACGCCCCGACCCACGGCTCCTGGATCGAGGTTCCCCTGGCGCTGGACGTCCCGCCCGGGAAGTCCGGGGCGGTCTACTACGAGATCTCCGCCGGCGAGTTCCGCGAGTCGGGGCTGGTCCAGCTCACCGGGATCGGGCTGACGGCCCGGGGAGACGACCGCCGGCAGCTGGTGCTGGTCTCGGACCTGGCCACCGCCGAGCCCTTGGCCGGTGCGCGGGTCGAGATCGTCCACGTCGGGCAGGAGGCGCTGTGGTCGGGTTCGGCGGACGCCGATGGCCTGGTCGAGGCGCCCGGGTGGCGCGCGCTGGGGTTCGAGGAGTGCACGAGCCTGTGGGCCGTCGCCGAGGTCGGGGGGGACCGTGCCCATCTGCGCCTTCCGCGGAACTGCGTCCACCGGGCCGACGAACTCGTGGGGCACCTGGTGGCCGACCGGGCGCTCTACCAGCCAGGGGAGACGATTCGCTTCAAGGGGTACGCCCGGATCGACCGCACGGACGGGCTGGCCGTTGCGGCGGGCCTGCTCTCCCACATGGACGTGGAGCTCAGGGACCAGGACGGGAGGCGGATCCAGCGGATGGAGTGCCCGGTCAACGCCCGGGGCAACTTCCACGGCCACTTCGACCTCCCCGCGGATGCGGGCCTGGGCCGGTTCCAGCTGGTCGCGCGGGCCCCCGAGGAGGAGGACCAGGGGACGGAGGAGGCCTCGACGATCCACACCGCGGCGGCGACCGACAGGGACTCCCGGATGAGCGGCGAGCTGACCACCCGGCTCAAGGTGGCCGAGTTCCGCATGCCCGAGTTCGAGGTGGAGCTGGAACCCGCGACGGACGAGATCGTCCGCGGCGACACCCTCCGGGCCCTGGTCACCGCTTCTCACCTCCATGGGTTGCCGGTGTCCGAAGGGAGGGTGAGCGTCGGTTTCCGCGGCCGCTGGGCCACCCACCACCCCCCGGGCCCCCCGGGGGTCTCGTTCGAACCCTTCGACGAGTACCGTTCGTGCGACGAGGGGGACGGGCTGCACGGACAGCTCCTCGGCCCGGCGGGACAGTTCGACTACGCCTACGAAACCCGCCCCGGCATCCACCGCCCGGTACGGCTCCACCTCGGGGCGTCGGTCTCCGACATCGGGAACCAGGCCGGCAGCGCGTCGGCCCGCGTACTGGTGCATCCCGCCGAGTTCTATCTGGGAGTCCAGCTGGTGGGGCCGGAGGGCCAGGATCCCCACGTGGGCGGAGAGATGGCCGCCCGGGTGTTCGCGGTACATCCCGATGGGCGTCCCTTCGAGGAGCTGGACCGGATCCGGGATCTCACGATCGAGCTGACCCCGCCCCAGCAGACGTACCGGGGGATCTACGAGCCTCCGGTGTTGGAGACCTGTCGACCGGAAGCGCTCGATCCCGCGCCCCAGGTGGCGGCCTGCAGCACCGATCCCGAGATGTCCGGCTACTGGACCCTCGACGCGCGGGCGAGCGATCCCCGGGGCAACAACGTCGCGGTGAGGAGCCGGTTCTACGTCGCGTCCGAGGAGACCGAACTCAGGGAGGTCGCCGAGGGTGAACTGGAAGGCCTGACCGCCGACGAGGAGCTCTACCGGCCGGGCGACACCGCCCGGATCACGGTGACCGCCCCCGAGGGCCGGTTCCGCGGCCTGCTCACTCGCGAGCGCGGGGGGCTCCGGGACGTGCGGCTGGTGGCCCTCCACGGGGGAGCGTTCGTGGACGGGGCGGTGGAGCTGGACCTCGACGAGAGGGACCTCCCGTCCACCTGGGTCACCCTGCAGGCCTTCGAGGCACGCCGGAGTTTCGAGCTGGGCAACGGGATCGACGTGGGGGCGCCCCGCACCTACCGGGACAGAATCGACGTGGACGTGGACGAGGAGGCCCAGCGGCTGACGGTGGAGGTGCTCCCGGACCGGGAGACGGCGCGTCCGGGGGACGAGGTCGAGGTCCGGGTCCGGGTGAAGGACGGCGACGGGCGCCCTTTGCGGGCCGAGGTCACCCTGTGGGCGGTCGACGAGGGGATCCTGCTGCTCGAGGAGTTCGCGATCCCCGACCTGCTCGACGGCCTGTACGGCGGAGACGGCTCGCACCGTTACACCCGGGGGTGGGACAGCTGGGGCGCGGACATCCGATATCGCCTCGCCCGCAGGCTGGGCCTCCCCGCGTCCCCGCTGAATCCCTGGCAGCTGGAGCTGCTCGAGGGCTCCGGCCTGGGCGGAGGGGGGACCGGCGAGGGGCTCGGCGGGCTGGGCACACGGGGCCGCGGCCGGGGGGAGGGTTTTCGCATCCGGAGCCGGTTCCAGACCACCCCCGTGTACGAGCCCGAGCTCGAGACCGATGAGCATGGCGAGGTAGTGGTCCGCTTCGTGCTCCCGGACAACCTGACCCGCTTCCGGATCTTCGCCATGACCAGCTCGGGCATCGGCCGGTTCGGCAGCGGTGAGTCCACAGTGACCGTTCGGCTGCCCCTGATGGTGCGGCCCGCGCTCCCCCGTTTCCTGTCCGTCGGGGATCGCTTCGCCGGCGGGGCGATCGTGCGCAATGGCACGTCCGAGGAGCTGGCGGTGGACGTGGAGGTCGAGGCGGAGGGCCTGGCTGCCGACGGGGATCCGCGCCAGCAGGTGGTGGTTGCGCCGGGGCGGGCGGCCCGGGTGGACTACGAGATGCGCGCCGAGTCGGCGGGCGAGGCCTCGGTGGAGTTCCGGGCGGCGGCGACCGCCGCTGACGTGGGCGACGGGGTGCGGGTGGCGCTGCCTGTACAGAGTCGGACCCTGGTGGAGACGACGGCGGCGTACGGGGTGGTGGCGGACCGCGCGGAGCTCCCGGTGGCCCTGGACCCGGACGTGCTGCCCGGCCACGGCGGACTCGACCTGACCCTGTGGCCCAGCGGCCTGGCAGGGCTCCGGGACGCCTCGCTCTACCTGGTGTACTACCCCCACGGCTGCGTGGAGCAGCTCGCGTCGGGGCTGGTGCCGTTGACCACCCTGGGGCGCAACGCCGCGGATCTGATGCAGCTGGACCCCGCCGAGGTGGACGCCCTGGCGGGGGAGGGCATCCGCGGGATCCTCGAGCACGCCCACGAGACGGGCGGGTTCGCGTACTGGCCCGGGGGCGAACGGACGGTCCGGCCCTTCGCCTCGGTGTACGCGACCCTCGTGCTCGGCGACGCGGTCCGGGCCGGATACGCCGTGGATGCCGAGAACCTGGAACGAGCCCGCGGGTACACGCTCCGGGTGGCCCTGGGTTCGCTTCCCGACGAGACCGAGCCGAACGTCATCACCCGGTCCCTGGCGCTGTACACGTTGGCCGTGGAGGGGGAGGTCCCCGTGGAGGCGGCCGAGGTCGCCCGGACCCTCGCCCGGCGGCCGCGCTCCCTGCCCCTGTTTGCCCGCCTCTGGCTGATCCGCGCCCTACACCGCTGTGCGGAGCAGGGTGCGCCCGTCGCGGCGAAAAAGGACCTCGAGCTGGCGGACGAGCTCCTGCGTACGGTCCTCGACCAGGCGAACCAGACCGGCGAGACGGCGCACTTCCTGGAGCCCGGTGGTGGCCTGGACCGATGGATGCACTCCACCCACCGCACCGACGCCATCGGCCTGGAGGTCCTGCTGGCGGTCGACCCGGAGCACTCGCTGGTGGAGGGGCTGGCGGCGGGGCTGCTCGACGCGCGGCGGCACGGCCGGTGGAGGTCGACCCAGGAGAACGCCTGGGTGATGCGGGCCCTCTCCCGCTATCTGGACACCCTGGAACCGGAGAAACCCAGGTTCGACGCGCGGGCGGTGCTCGCAGACGATGTGTTGATCGAGCATCGCTTCGAAGCGCGGGGAGCGCCCCCGGCCCGCGCGGTCGTCCCGGTCGACGCGTTCGCCGGTGAGGGAATCCAGCCCCTGGTCCTCACCAAGGAGGGGCCGGGCCGTCTCCACTACCGGCTGGGACTGAGCTACGCGCCGGCGGATCAGGATCTGCCCGCCATCGACCGGGGATTCGAGGTCGAGCGTTGCTACCTCTCCCGGGATCCGGAGCCTGGAGAGGTCGTGGACGACGGCGTGGACTGGGGGGACGACCGCTGCGACACCGAGGACGACGACAGGATCCCGCTGGGGAGCTACGTGGAGGTCGAGCTGACCGTCACCACGTCCGACCTCCACCACTGGGTGGTCATCGAGGACCCGCTACCGGCGGGTTTCGAACCGGTCTACCCGACCCAGGCGGAGATGTCGTCGAGGGCGTACTGGTCTCCCCGCGGGAACGTGCGCATCGGGAGCTACCTCGGCGACACGCTGCCGGTGGACCACTCCGAGTACCACCACGACCGCGTGCGCTTCTTCTGCGATGAGATCCGTCCCGGGACCTACACGCTGCGCTACCGGGTCCGCACCCTCACCGCCGGCGAGTTCCACGCCGGCCCCACGATTGCCGAGGAGATGTACGACCCCGAGGTCTTCGGGCGGTCGGAGTCGCGGGTCGTGGGGATCGTGCCGCGGGATTCCGCTCCCTGACGGGATCCTCCACTGGGGTTGCGATCGGGATCAGCGGCGTCGTCTCGACAGCAGCATGGCGGCGGTGATCAGCAGTCCCAAGGTGGGGGCCGAGGGCGCCGCGGACGGTTCGCACCGACAGGTACCGGATCCGGGGTACCCGTCGTCATCGTCGTCGTCGTCCGCCCCGTCGTCGTCGTCCGAACCCGTGTCGTCGTCCCCGGTCGCATCGTCATCGCCGGTGACGTCGTCGTCCCCGGTCACGTCGTCGTCCCCGGAGCTGTCGTCATCATCGTCGTCCGGTGCTGGCTCGCCGCCGTGGACCGCGTAGATCACGGGTTCGATGTCCTCCCCGTCGCAGGCGCCGGTCTCGATGGGCTGGAGGAAGCAGAGGTTGCGGGACGACTCGGCGAAGTAGAGGTTGCCCTCGGGGCCCAGCACGGGCGTGGACCACTCGAGCAGGTCGCCCACGTCGTGGGTCCAGATCACGCTGCCGTCGGGGTCGAGGGCGACGACCGTGCCCGGGCCGTCCGTGCCGGAGATCGAGGTGTAGACCACGCCCTCGCGGTCGATGGCCAGGCCCTGGACGGTGCCGCCGCTCCCGTGCTGCTCCGGGTCGAAGGGCGCGTTCCAGATCGCATCGCCGGTGGCCGGATCGAGGGCGTAGAGCTTGCCGCCCTCGGGGTAGGAGAGGGTCAGGGGATTGGGCACGTTCCCCGAGCCGACGTAGACCCGGGTGGTCACCCCGTTCTCCTCCCGCAGGGCAAGGGCGTTGGCGATGGCCGCCCGCTCGCGGTCCAGGTCGACGTACGCGTCCCAGGCCAGCTCCGCGTGGTCGCCCTCGTCCCGCAGGGCGAAGGCCACGGCGGTACCGCCGCCCAGGATCCACTCGGGGCCTGCGAGGTAGAGCGTGCCGTCGCTGCCCACCGCCAGGGCGGTGGACCAGACCGTGGGATCCCACCACTCGCCCTCGTTCACCGGCAGGTAGGTCCAGCGCAGGCGCTCGTCCCCGGTGGCAGGGCCGGACGTGGCGTCGAAGGCGTGGACCGCGCCCGGTACGCCGATGTCCCAGTCGTTCATCCTCGGGCCCCAGCCGGCGGCCAGGTAGAGGGAGGCGCCGTCGGGGGAGAGGGCAGGCGGGGCGAGAAAGACGTTGTCCGCGGACGCGGTCTCGCTCGGGTAGCGCCACGCGAGCTGACCCGCGGGGGTGAGGGCGTACAGGGCGTTGGTCTCGTGCTCGCTGGTGCCCACGGTGACGATGAAGATCGTGCCGTCGGGCCCGAGCGTCGGGCCCTGCATGACCTGTCCACCGCCCATGGGGTCGGCGGGGTCCTCGGGGTTGAAGGTGGTGAAGACCCACAGCTCGGCGCCCGTGGTCGGATCCAGGGCGTAGAGCTTGCCGTCGCCCCGGCCCACGTACAGCGTCGACTGGTCGGCGCTGAGGGCGGCCGTGCCCTCCACGGTGCCGTTGTAGAAATTGGCCGCGCCCCCGTCCGGGCACGAGGCAGGGTCGGTCCGGCCGTCGTACTCGTAGCAGTACGGCACCAGGTGGCCGTCGTAGGGCGCGGCCCAGGCGGGGCTCAGCTCGGCGTCCAGCGCGTAGACCTTGCCATCGTACTTGTCCCACAAGAAGCGATCGTCGGTGCCGTTGTTGCGCAGGACCCCCTAGGTGCCGAAGTAGACCGTGCCGTCGTCGGCCACCGCTGCCGGGACGTTGATGGACAGCCCCTCGGTCACGGAGTACGAGGCCACGTCGTCGGTGTCCCGCGGTCCGGTCACGTCGCTCTGGCCCGTGTTGCGGGCGTCGTGACCCTCGGCGGGCCAGCCGCCGGCGAGGGACGGGAGGGGAAGGGCGAGCGCAGTGGCCAGCGCGGTGACTCCCGGGATGGCGATCCTCATGGTGTCCCTCCCATCGCGGCCTGCAGACCCCCGAGGAATCCCCGGAAGCCGCAGCGTTCGTTCTCCTTCTCGTCCCCGCCATGGGCGGTACGGTGCATGCGGACGGCCACCAGGTTCTGCCCCGGGTAGACCACGAGCACCTGGCCCAGCCAGCCGTCGGCGTAGTAGCCGATGGGATCGCCCCGGCGCTCCTCGTAAGGGAGCCGGCCCCGGGAGGCCAGGGTCGCGAGCTGTTTCCGAGCCTCGGGTTCGAGGAGGGCGCCGGCCTCGAGCCAGTAGGCCGAGCCGCCGTCGAAGGGCAGCTCGGTGAGGGGTGTGAGGGCGTCGGTGGCCTCGAAGCCTGCCTCGCGTAGGGCGTCCAGACGTTCGGCGGTCTGGACCTGCTGGCCCCCGGCCCGGCGGATCCACCACAGCAGCCCGTAGTAGGGGTGGAGGGGGCCGCCCGGCGCGGTCGACTGGCGGACCCAGTCCTCGCCGATCAGGGCCTCGCCCTCCCACTCGCCACGGTCGAGCATCAGTAGCCCGATCCGGGCCAGGTCGGCCGGTCGCAGGGAGAGGCCGTAGAAGGTCTGCGCGTTGCCGGCCGGATCCCGTTCCCAGCGCCAGTCGGCGGTGCCCATGGGCTGGAACAGGCGCCGGTCCAGGTAGGCGTCCACCGGTTCACCGGCAGCGGCCTCGATCACCCCGGACAGCAGCTGCGTGGCCTCGTTGTTGTAAGAGAACGTGGTCCCGGGCGGCTCGGTCAGCGGGCTCTCGCGCACGAACGCCAGCCGGTCGTCCTGGGCGTTGAGCACCCGGGCACCCATCCGGTGCTCCAGCCCCGACGTGTGGGTCAGCACGTGACGCAGGGTGACCGCTGCCTTGTCCCCCTCGCTCCACTCGGGGAACCAGGTGGACAGAGGGGCGTCCACCGACTCGATCCTCCCCTCGTCGACGAGCAATCCGATGGCCAGCGAAACGATGCTCTTGGTCACCGACATCGTCTCGATGGCCCCGACCTCGCGACCGAAGTACCGCTCGACCACCGTCCGCCCGTCCTTGATCACGATCAGGGCGTCAGACTCGGTCTCCTCGGCCTCCTCGATCAGTGCGGCCAGCAGCCCCTCGTCGAGCCCCACCTTCCCCGGCTCCGCCCGGGGCGGAAGACCGGGCTCGCCCGACGGCCCCTCGAACCACGGAGACGCCGGCACTGGCGGCCCGGCGATCTCGTCCGCCGCAGCACCCCAAGGCCCGGCCCCCCCCCCCCCCCCCCCCCCCCCCCCCCCCCCCCCCCCGCCCCGCG
>CAZITQ010000028.1:0-56263 GCA_964542165.1 uncultured Rickettsiales bacterium | reverse complement strand
TGTCGTCGTCGTCACCCGTGCTGTCGTCGTCGTCACCCGTGCTGTCGTCGTCGTCTCCGCCGTCGCAGTCGGGGTCGTCTCCATCGATGACGCCGTCGCAGTCGTTGTCCACCCCGTCGTCGCAGGCGGCTTCGACCGTGCCGGGGGCCACGTCCGGATCCCCGTCGTCGCAGTCGTCGCCGCCGCAGGCCTCGTCCAGGTAGCCGTCGCCGTCCGCGTCCGAGCAGCAAGGTGGGTTCATCTCGCCGGGGGAGCCCAGGTCGGTGTTCGGCCCCCAGGGATCGGGCGCGTCGCACCAGTGGCTGGGGTCGTCGTTCTGGTCCGGGTCGTGCTCCGAGGGGTCCAGGCTCGCTGCCGCCCCCGCGGTGTCTGGCCAGTCGACGGCGTCGTAGTACACGTGGTCAAGCTCGACGCCGCCGTGGGTCAGCACGATCTCGTCGTCCGGGCCGTTGGCCAGGGTGAGGCCGCTGTACTCGTAGTCCACCGCGACGCCACCGTTGACGGCGACGTCGGCGTCGACGCCGAGCACCGCGTGCTCGCCGGCGGCCAGCGGCAGGCTGGTCTCGACGGTGAACGAGTCGCCGTCCAGATCGCTGACCACCAGGCCGAACAGATCCATGCCCAGCGCCGTGTTGTTGTAGACCTCGATCCACTCCCCGTCGCTGTTGCTGACCGCCGCGGGGTCCTTGAGAAACTCGGTGATCAGCAGCGCGTCGTACGGCAACACACCCTCGTCCACCAGGTCGTCGCAGCCGTTGTCCAGCCCGTCGTGGACCTCGTCTGCGCCCGGGTGGACGTTCGGGTTCGTGTCGTCGCAGTCGCTGTCGTCGGCCACGAAATCGGCGGGGGCCCCGCAGGCCTCCGTGAAGACCGCGCCGTTGCCGAAAGAGTCGCCATCCGCGTCCTCGTACCAGAGGGTCGGGCCGCCCACCGCCGCGTCGTCGTCGTCGCAGTCGATTCCGCCGCAGATCTCCTTGTCCTGCCCGTCGCCGTCCATGTCGCACCAGGCGCTGAACAGGTTGCCGTGCAGGGTGACGTTGTGGACCACCTCGTCGCAGCTACCCACGAAGATCGCCAGGTCACTGGACAGTACGAACGGCCCCTCCTGGACGAGCAGCTCCTGCCCCGAGATCCCCTGCAGCAGCTCGACACCGCTGCCGTTCGCCGCGATGTCGCCCGAGAACGCGTAGTAGACGTCGGTGACACCGTCGAGGAACGGGTGGGAGGGGGCGGTCACGGTCGCCGGATGGGCGCAATGCTCGTCGTAGTCCCCTCCGGTGAACGCGCTGGCCACCCCCAGGTCCGTGAGCAGCGCGTTGAACACCACGCTTGCGTCCCAGGCGAAGTCCTCCCGATCCGTGACGAGCACCACCAGTCCCCCGCGACCGACGAAGTCGGCCAGATCGTTGGTCTGGTCAACGGTGAACGCAGTCCCGTTGGCACCCAGGAAGACAACCCGGTACGGATCGAGGTCCGCGGGCCAGACGTCGCTCACGACGAGTGCCGCCGCACCCGCGGCGAGCACGCCGTCCTCCAAGGCGTACAGCCAGTCATGGTAGCCGTCGTTTCCGTGGTACCAGAGCACCTCGTCGGACACCTGGGCGACCGCGGGCGGCGGCGCCAGAACGGACGCGACGACCAGCACGCAGACGGGGAGGGAGAGCGGCAGAGATGGGCGCAGGGGGAGCTTCATGGGCATACCTCGATGTGGAGCGCGGCGGAGATCGAGCCTGCTTCGATGGGTTGGTTCGCCTTCCCCGCCTCCCCGTCGCCGACCTTAGCACGGCCCCCCCGGCAGCGACGGCCAGCCCGGGGCTCCACCTCGGTGGCGAACCTGTGGGTGGGGGAGTCCATGAACCGAGGGCATTGGGCCCCGTGAATGGACCGATCCAGCCCTGACCCGCCGAGATCATCAGAACGAGACTTCTACGCTCCCGATCTCCACGTATCCGGTGTCCCCACTGACCGTCTTCACCTTGTAGAACAGCAACGCGTCGTCCAGACCGTAGTACTCGAGGACATCCCCCTGATCCCGGGTCTCCAGGACGCTGGACGAGGTATCGGGCTGGGCGTAGATCGGTGTCGAGGCCTCGCTCATGGTCAATCGGCCCCAGCTCCAGTCTCCGGAATCGACCTCACCCCAGTCGTAGCTCTCCCACGAATCGTCCGAGCTACGGAACAGGCCTCCGACCGCGCCCAGCGCGCATGGAATGCACAGCACGGCGCTGCCCAGGCCCGCCACGAGCACGACCAGAGCCACAGCGAGCAACGCGGCCGAACTGGAAGAGCGTCGCGCCTGCCCGCCCTGCGGAGGGCGGGGGGAACCGGGGCTCGGCCCGGGCGACCGTGGGGGACCGGCGACCGGCCGAGCGTTGGCCCGTGGTCCGGGCGCGGGCGCGTGGTACCGAGGAGGTGGGGCCGCGGCGTGGCCGCTGGACTCACCATGGACGCAGGCAGCCTGGAGCAAGCTCGCGAAGGTCGCGCAGTCCGGGATGCGCGGGTGGCGGTCGACCAGCAGCGCGCCGGCTATGCAGCGCTCCAGGGGGGGGTGGGGATGCCTGAAGCGCGCCCCCGGCCGCGCGTAGCGGCCGTGGACGATGGCCTGCATGGTGGCGTAGTCGCTGTCGCCGGCAAAGGCCAGCTCACCCGTGGCGAGCTCGTAGAGGATCGCCCCCATCGCGAAGATGTCGCAGCGGGCGTCCACACCGGCCGCGTTCTGCACCTGCTCCGGGGCCATGTAGTGCAGGGTGCCCATCCGCGAGCCGAGGCGCGTGGACTGCTTGGGTGCGTGCTCCACGTTGGCGTCCGCGGCGATCTTGGCCACGCCGAAGTCGAGGATGACCGGGTCGATCCGACCATCCCGCCGGTCGCGCAGCACGATGTTCTCGGGCTTGATGTCCCGGTGGATGACTCCCTGGGAGTGGGCAAACCCCACCGCGTCCAGCACCGGCAGCAGGATCTCGGCGATCTCCCCCGCAGCCAGGGGACCGCCGCGGGTCACCAGGTGCTCGTGGAGGCTCGCCCCCTGGACGAACTCGAGCACCAGGCCCGCCACGCCCGGCAGGGCCACCACATCGATCACCGATGCGATGTTGTCGTGCCGCAGCTGGGCCTGGATCCGTCCCTCGGCGAGGAACCGGTCGCGGATCGTGGCGTCCCTGGCCAGCCTGGGTTCGAGGACCTTGAGAGCAAACGTCCGGCCGAGAACCTGATGGCGTACTTCGTAGACCGCCGCCATCCCGCCCTCTCCTACCAGGCGCTCCACGCGATAGCGGTCGATCAGATCCCCGGGTTGCATGGCGTCAGCGCCCTGCCGGCGCCGGAGTGCGGGGGCTCGGGTGCGGTGCGGGACCCCGGGGGGGGCCGGAGTGGGGGGGGGCGGCCACCGGGCGGTCATCCGGGAGCGAGCCACTCGCGGCGTGGATCGTCAACGGCTTGCCCGACCCGGGCGTCGCGGCCCACAGCACCTCGCCGGCCTCCACCGGGCCGGTGGGTTGACCGGGGGCACCCGAGGGCTTGACGACCACGACACCTGCCCTGCGGTTCGGCGGACCGCGCTCCAGCACCTCGAGCGGCACGCCACCGAATCGGCTCACGATCTCCAGCGCTCGACCCTGCACGTCGGGGATCACCGAGACGTAGTGGGCTTCGCAGCGCCACTGCCCGCAGACGCCCCGCAGCGTGGACAGCAACTGCTCCAGCTCCTGGGGTCTCAGGTCCCCCGAGGGTGGCTGGCTCTGGATCCCGACGGGGAGGGTCAGCACGCGCCGGAGTCCCGGCACGGCGAGCTCGCCCACACCCCAGCCGGGATCCGAGGGTTCGACTCGCATCTCCACGGCAGCCGGAAACCGGCCGAAACGGGGGAGCAAGCTGCCCAGCACCGCCAGTGAGATCAGGGTGGCACCGGCGCCGATCCGCAAGGAACGCGGCAGGCCGCGCCACCCCGCGACGCAGGCCCCCATCAGCAACGGCGCCACGGGCAGGATGTACCGGGGATCCGGCGGAATCGTGCGGGCCATCACGGTCACCGCCAGGATGATCGCCACCACCCGGGTGGCGAATGCCCAGCCCCCGCGCCGCCCGAGGACCACGCCGACCAGGCTCAACGTCAGCAGGATCCAGGGGGCCGGGGTCAGGTTCATCACGTGGCCCCACACCCGCCGGGTGATGCGCGGTCCCACCTCCCTCAACGCGGCCTGCCCCCGCTCGTGGTCCAGGCGGTCCCACAGGTCGAGCTGGCCGAGCGTGTACCAGGTGCCGGCGGTCAGGACCACGCAGATCCCGACCACAGCGAGGTTGGCCACCGGCGGGACCGGGTGTTCCTTCGAGGCTCGCCAGCGGGCGAACCAGGGCCAGCCCAGGGCGACGGAGACCCCGAGCGCGAACAGGAACAAGGGCAGCCAGCGGGGCACCCCGCGTCCGTCGACCAGGTGGGTGAACCCGGAGCGCCCCAGGTGCACGATCAGGTAGCAGACCCCGAGGGAGCCGGCGGTCAGCAGGACGGCAGAGACGACGCGCCCGAGCCAGGAACGGTGGGAGGTCCACACGGCGAGGGCGACGGCCGCGAACACCGGCGGCGCCAGGAACAGGAACCAGGTCCATTTGGTCAGCAGACCGCAGGCCGCGACCGCGGCGAACGCCACGCTCAGACCGGGGTGACGGAAGCCGTTGCTGCGCTCGACCAGGATCGCGCAGATCCCCACCGGCGCGACCAGGGCCACGTCGATCATGTAGACGCCCGAGTACGCCAGGAGCAGGGGGGCAAAGCAGATCCACGCGGTATAGGTCCAGGCTCCCAGACGCCCCCAGAGTCCCCGGCCGACGAGTACGGCCACCGCCGCGTGGGCCAGGGTGAAGGTCACCAGCGAGAGGCGCGCCGACGCGATCGAACTGTCCACCTCCAGGAACGGCTGGCTCACCGCCGCCAGGAAGTTCGGGTACGAGTCGGCCGAGAACAGCAGCCCGTAGAGCCAATCGATCGGGGAAGGCGAGTACTGCAGCTCCTCCCGCAGCGAGAGTGCCTTGGCCAGATGAGAGCTCGCGTCGCTGTAGGGGAAGACCGACGCCTGTCCCACGATCCGCGCGTGGAGCATCACCACCAGGGAGGAGAAACCGACCAGGAGGATCGGGTCGGACGTTCCCGCGGCCCAGAGGGAACGCCAGGGGCGGTCCCTCCACCCTCGGGGCGCGGGGTTGCGCTCGGGGGTCGACATACCGCCGCGAGTGTCACCCCCGGGTACCGCTGCGGTCAAGGAGACGGCGGTCGCTTCCCGAGCCCCACCTGCCGCGCTATCCTCCAGCCCATGCCGTCGACCGCGCGCCTGTCCCGGATCACGCTGACGATCTTGCTCGCGCTCACGCTGGAGGGATGCCGTGGCGGCGCCCCGGCGGCGGACGTACTCGCCCAGCGTGCCGAGCTCACGGTGGAGCACTGGACCCGGGACCGGCCTCCCCCCCCGCCGACGAGGGTGAAGCGCGGCGAGGCGCCGGAGCATCTGGCGACGACCTACAGCACCCGCTTCCGCCTGCCGGCCGACCGGATCGCCGACGACGCCGACCTGACGTTCGACTCGTTGTGGTTCGACGGGGAGGTGACCGTCAACGGCACGGCGCTGGCCACGGTCCAGGGCGGTCCGGGGCCCCGCCAGGTCTCGCTGCGCGGAAGCCTCCGCGAAGGCATGAATACCGTGGAGGTGCGGGTCTCCGGCCCCACGACCGAGACGGCGCTGGTGACCAACGGAGTCCACCGGCAACCCGCGCTGGCGGACGAGGCCCGGATCGTGTTCCACCCCCAGGCGTCCATCGGGCGGATCGCGCTGGGGGCAACGGGGGGCGACGTGAACGCCACCGTCGAGGTCCGGGACGCGCCGGAGGGAGCCCGGGTCGCCGTGGAGGCCTGGCTCGATGGCCAGCAGATCCAGTCGCTGGGTGAGGCCGAGGTCGGCTCGAACGGACTGGCGACCCTCCCCGCCGTGACGTGGTCGGGATCCTGGTGGCGCCCGGACTCCACGTCCGACGACGCCCTGTTCTACGCGGTCGCGACGCTGCTGGATGCCAAAGGTAGGGAGCTGGATCGCTCCTCGCAGCGCACGGCGGTCCGCGCGTTCGACCACCGGGACGACGCGCTGGCGCTGAACGGGGAGCAGTTCCCGCTGCTGGCCGTCCGGGCCGACCTGATGCGCGCTCCGCACCAGCAACTCGCCCGGCTGCCCGGGACCCACGTCAACTCGCTGGAGGTCCACGGCCGGATGCCCCCGGCGCCGTGGCTGCGCGAGGCCGACGAGCTGGGGCTGCCGGTGGTGGTGTTGCCCCGCTGCGACGCCCGGTTGTGGCAACACGGGGGCCTCCCCCCGGAACAACGGATCCGCAGCGCCGAGGAGATCCTCGGCCAGCAGGACCACGCCCTGGTCTGGGGAGCCGCGCAGCACCCCGCGCTGGTCCTGTGGGCTTGCGAGGGATCGCTGGGGGTCTCGCGGGAGATGTGCCGCCGGCTGAGCGAGCTCGATCCGCGGGACACCCCGGCCGCGGGCTTCGACATCCCCAGCCGCTCCGCCGACGCGAGCCGAGACGCCGAGGCGAATCCCCTGGCCGGTCCCATGGCTGGAGGGCAGATGGGTCACGGTTGGGTGGTCGAGATCATGGGAGCCCGGGACGACACCCCGCCGTCCCGCGCCGCCGCGGCGTTCCTGGAGGCCGCGGGGAGTTCCGGATTCGGAGGCGTGGCCAACAGCCCTCCGCTGTCCAGGAAGGGCCGAGACGAATGGTCGGCGAGCTGGGCCGAGGTCGCCCAGCAGCTGGAGGTCCGACCGCTGACCGCGTCGGAGACGCGCCGCTCCGGCGCGCAGGTCGTCGTCCAGGGGCTGACCCCCGGAGACACCGCCTGGCTCGAGATCCCCGGACTGAGCACGGTGGGCTCGGTGGCCGGGTCCGACGGTACCGCGACGCTGGAGGCCTGGCATCGCGGGGCGGCGGTGGTGGTCGCCGGCAGCCAGCGATGGGACGTGACCCTCGAGCCGGACTCCTGGGTGCGGCTGGCCCGGATATCCGCCGCGGTCGTCCTGACGGCCGGTGGTGCCCCCCCCTGAGCCCGTCCGGATGATGGGCGCATGGGCCAGGCGCGTTCCGCCGGTCACCGACGAGAACTCGTCCCAGGCCTGGTTTCCGTATCCGGCGCTGACGGACGAGTGGGGTCCCGCAGCATCGCCGAAATACCCGCCGCGTTCGTCGCACGCGACCGCCCGTGACGCTGGATCCCCGTCCTCCCCTACTCGTCGATCTCGAACTCCACCTCGCGGCCATCGGCGAGATCGAACTCGAACTGCCGTGCCTCGGCCTCGGCCAGCATGACCTCCTCGCCGGCGTCTCCCACCGGTCCGCTGCTGCCCGGCTCCGGGACCGGCTCGCCGTTCATGTCGACGATCTCGTCGTCGAGCCAGATCGTGGCCCGCATCGGCCCCGTCAGATCCGCGCGCCTGGCGCACCCCCCGTCGGTCTCGTACCACCACTCCCCGTCGAAGCTCTCGACCGTGCTGTCTCCGGGCAGCAGGGCGTGGGCGACCAGCAGCTCGGCGGCCACGTCGGCGCACACGATCCTGCCGGGCACGCCGCACTGCTCGATACACAGAAACGCCAGGCTGGAGGCGAGGGGGCGCCACTGGCCGCCGACCTCCTGCTCCAGCGCCACGAGCACACCGCTCGCCTCACCGGCGTTGAGATAGGTCGTGGTCGGGCCGCTGTTGGTCAACGTGATGTCGAACGGCTGGGGATCGATGCACGCGGACAGGCTCAGCGCGGCGATCAGGGGAAGGACCAGGGCCAGGTTTCGCATCGGAATCTCCAGGGGTGACAGGGTGGGACCTTCACTCGAGTGCCGACCTCCGTGCAAGGACAGCGACCACGGGTCGGGCAAGACGGTGCCCGTCCCTTCCCACCCACGCCGACGCCGCAAAAGTTCTTGACTGTGCCGTCCCATCCCCTATGTTGCTCGCTCGTCGAACCACGGCGCCGAGCCGGGAGGGTCATCCAGATGACGACCCACATCCTCGTGCCCGCCCCCTTGTGCCAGGCGTCCGCCTGGACCGTGGTTCCTCGTGTCTCGTGTGATCCGAGAGCCCTCGATTCGTTCGTGGGGTACCTGGATACCCACGGCGGCGACGCCCAGCTCCCCAGCTGATCCACCGGTAGGCGGTCTGAGGGAGCGGAAAGCTCCAAAGCCGCCTGCCACCGGACGACAGCAAACCGTCAACGACTTCGACGTCTTCACGGCGGCCCGTTCCGTCGGGAGACGACGTGCCGACAGGAGGCACGACCATGCGCAACGACAAGATCCACATCAACGTGGGCACCATCGGCCACGTGGACCACGGCAAGACCACCCTCACCGCGGCGCTCTCCCAGCACCAGGCCCTGGCGCTGGGCAACGACGCCGGGATGCGGTTCGACGACATCGACCGCGCCCCCGAGGAGCGGAGCCGCGGCATCACGATCCAGACGGCCCACGTGCCGTACGAGACCGGGACCCGGTTCTACTCCCACGTGGACTGCCCGGGTCACGCGGACTACATCAAGAACATGATCACCGGGGCCGCCCAGATGGACGTGGCGATCCTGCTGGTCGACGTGAGCGAGGGGCCCAGGGGTCAGACGCTGGAACACGTACTGCTCGCCGAGCAGGTGGGCGTTCGGCACGTGGTGGTCTTCGGCAACAAGATGGACAAGCTCGTCGTGGAGGCCGGCTCGGCGGCGGACGCCGAGGAGCTGCGGGAGCTGGTCCAGCTGGAGGTCGAGGGACACCTGGCGGGCCGGGGATTCCAGGACACTCCGTTCGTGTGGGGCTCCGCGCGCCAGGCCCTGTCGCGGATCGAGACTGGCGACCTGGACCACCCGCACGTGGCGTGCGTACGCGAGCTGCTCGAGGTCCTGGATCGGGTACCCGAGCCGGTGCGCGACCTCGACGCTCCCTTCGCGATGCCCATCGAGGACGTGTTCCACATCAAGGGCCGCGGGACGGTGGTCTCGGGGCGCGTGGAGCGCGGCCGGGCGGTCGTCGGTGACCGGGTCGAGATCGTCGGTCTGGTCGCCCCGGAACTGCAGAGGGACGGGGTGGTGGTGACCGGGACGCAGCAATACCGCCGGGACGTGCCCGAGGCGGCGGCCGGGATGAACGTGGGGCTGCTGCTGCGGGGCGTGGACCGCCACGAGGTCAGGCGGGGTCAGATGATCGCCGCGCGGGGATCCATCCGCCCCCACTCCCTCGCTCGCGCCGAGATCTTCGTGCTCGCGGCGGACGAGGGGGGACGGCGGACGCCGTTCCACTCCGGCTACCGGCCCCAGGCCTTCATCGGCACCACCGACGTCACCTGTGTGGTGACGGTGCCGGACGGGTCGGCGGTCCACCCGGGAGACCACACCACCGTCGAGCTGCGGTTGACCCGTCCGGCGGCGATGGAGGTGGGCACCCGGATCGCCCTGCGCGAGGGCGGGAGGACCGTCGGCGCGGGGATCGTCCTCGTGGTGGGCTGAGTGCCTGGCGGGGCCGGCGCGGCCACCCGGTCGGGTCGGCCCCCATCCCCCGGGGCCAGATCAGGGGGAAGACTCGGGTACGTAGAGACCGGCGGTCTCGAGCTGCTCCAGCACGACCTCGGTGCGGGTCGGGTCGTCGCCGAGCCCGAGGAAGAACTCGGCCAGGGTGTGGTCGACCTCGGGGAACCAGTCGTCGTCCCGGGTGCGGTACGTGCGGCCATCGTCGGTGACGAAGGACTTGCTGTCGCCCCAGCGCGCCGATTCGGCGATGATCGCCAGCTCGATCTCCGCCGCCCTCGCCGAGAACAGCGCCGCCGCCGATTCGGGGGTGGCCGGACCCCCGTCGAGCAGGAGCTGCGAGACCCGCTGGTCGAAGCGGGCCCGGTAGTCCGGGTGCTCGGTCAGCCGGTGGTGGAGCCACTGGGGGTGGAAGTTCTCGAACTCGTCGACCACCATCCGGTAGTACCCCTCCACGTCCCCGATGTTCACCCGGTTCTCGTACAGGCCGATGCCCGGATCCCAGGCCCGCGCGTGCAGCGCGTGCTCGGCGTCGTGGGCGAAGAACACGAAGCCCTCGTCCCCGGCCTCGCGGTCGCGGATGGCGAAGAAGTTGTTGGGGCCCTTGTTGCCGGTGAAGCTGCCCGTGGGGGAGTCGAAGTTGCCCGCGTAGAAGATGACGAGCATGTAATCGATGAGGTTGTCCAGATCGACGAGGGTCTCCAGGTGGGGAGCCTCGCTGCCGTCGGGGGCCAGCCCCTGGAGGCGATGGTAGTTCTCGTCCGTCGCGAACCCCTCCTCGCACAACTCCCAGACCCGCTCCCACGCATCCAGGGTCCCGTCGGTGGCCTCGATCACCCGGGCGGTGGGCTCGTCGCCGTTGACCTTGACGACGTCGTAGTCCTCCTTGCTGCCGCCGAGGTAGGACTCGGCGAAGCTGGCCTCGGGGCGCTCCTGGGTCTGGTACAGGCCCCAGTACACACCGTTGAGGTAGAGGTGGTAGTAGCGGCTGCGGGAGTAGGGTCGTCCCATCTCCCGCTGCAGATCCCGGGAGAACACGTCGCGGTTCATGGTGTTGGCCGCGCCCGTGGTGGTCTTGAAGCTCCACGAGTAGTTCTGGCTGGTACGCAGGTCGACGCAGTCGAACCGGTCCACCCCCTCGTCACCGAACAGCGGAAACTCGAGCTTCGTCGGACCGTACTCACCTCGGAAGAAGAGCCGGAAGGCGTGCTTGGGGTTGTGGCTGTAGCGGCTCCAGCCACCCCGGATCCGCAGGCCGCCGTTGACCTGGAACTCGCCCGAGTGGCTGCCGTCGTCCGCTGGATCGAGCAGCTCCACGGACACGGGCCGTTCCCAGTCCATCCCGTGCTCGAGGGCGTTGACGTAGATCCCGGTGTCCGGGTCGAAGAGGTGCTCGAGATCGGTCGCGAGCGACAGCGTGGGGATGGCGGTGAAGGCGTCGTCGATCAGGTCGGCGTAGGCCGGGTCCTCGACGACCCGCGGGTCCAGACCGTAGTTGATCGCCTGGCGGGGATCGAGGTTGTAGCCGGTGTCGTAGATCTCGGGCCAGCCGGGTCCCGGGGGGGCATCGTCGGGGGACAGGGCGGCCAGATCGCCGGGAAAGAGGTAGGTGTGGGTCACGGGTTCGCCCACGGCGCCCTGCCAGCGGACGGCGGCCCGCAGCACCACCGCCGGCGCCGGATCCCGGCCTTCGTCGCCGTAGGGATCCACGTGCAGCTCGAGGGGGTCGGCGCTCTGCGCCGCGGCGGCCGAGGACCGGGGATCGCTGCCGTCGAGGGTATAGACGATCGTCGCTCCGTCGAGCTCGCTCGAGACCTCCACGTCGAAGGCCTGGCCGAAGAACCCCCGGTCGACGCTGAACGTCGGCGCCAGTGTGCCCGCGGGGTCCACGTGCTCCAGGGGCACGTCGTTGGCCACGTCGTCGTCGCCGGAGGCGTCGTCGTCATCCCCCGGTGAGAACTCTCCGGACAGCACGGCCGTGCAACCTCCCGCCCCGACCAGGAGCGACAGCAAGAGCACCGTCCAGACCGGGTCACGGCCGTGGCCCGGGTGTCCGTGGGGGGGGAGAGACATACGGCCACCAGGATAGCAGTCGGCGGTCTGCGGGCGACCCGGGCCCGGAGCTCGCGTGCGCGCCGAAAGATCTGTTCCTAAACTAGGGTATATCGATATGCTTTCTGGTCCACGAACCCGGGAGTCCCCCTTGACTGGAGCCGTCTGTCGCCGCTGTGTCCTGCCCGATGCGCCGCCGGATATCCGGTTGGACGAGTCCGGCCTGTGCAACATCTGCCGGGACCACGAAGCCCCCGGCTGCGAAGCGGACGGCGGGGGACGTCCGTTGATGGAGACGGACCTGGTCCGGATCCTCGACAAGTACCGGGGAAAGCAGCAGTACGACTGCCTGTGCATGCTCAGTGGCGGCAAGGACAGCACCGCGGCGCTGTACTACATGGTCGAGAAGTACGGGCTGAAGCCCCTGGCCTTCACCTTCGACCACGGCTTCGTCGGCGACGAGGCCCTGCAGAGCGTGTACCGGACCGTGGAGGCCCTGAACGTCGACTTCACCCTGGTCCGTTCCACCTACATGCACGACATGTTCCGGGAGATCATCCGCTCGGGCTCCAAGGCGTCCATCTGCCCCATCTGCTCGATGTGGTACATGCTGACCACCTACGGGATCGCCGCCCACTACAAGATTCCGATCATCATCTCCGGCTGGACCAAGGGCCAGACCGTCGGCGGGCGCTCGATGCTGACGACCTGCGCCTGTGACGACTCGTCGGAGGAGTACGGCTCCATGGCCGCGGCGACCCGGACGTTCATGCAGTCCGCCGTCAAGGACGTCCCCGGCTACAAGGACTTCCCCCGGAACATGAAGGAGGTCCTCAAGGCCGCCAAGAAGCGGTACAAGAGCAAGCCCATCGTACTCTCACCCCACTGGTTCATGCCGGGGGACACCGAGGACTACGTCGAGGTGATCACGCGCGAGCTGGGTTGGCGCCCGGCGACCCGTTCGTACCCCAAGCACACCACCAACTGCGAACTGAACTACGTGGCCACCTACCTGACGGTCAAGAACTACGGGTACTCGCACTACCACATCGAGGACAGCAAGCTGATCCGGCTGGGTCTGATGAGCCGGGAGGAGGCGCTGGACCATCTGGAGATCGACTTCGGCGCCGAACTCCTCGATCCGATCCTCGCCAAGCTCGGCTGCTCGTTCAGCGATCTCTGATCGGGATCCCGTCCCCCGAGCCTGAGGACCCCTGGGCTCGCCCCAGACCCCAGCAAGGCTATGGACATTCTTGCCGTATCCGAACACATTGGTGGCGTTGGGCGCGGACGCGTTGCGGGGCGCCGCCCACGGGTGGGGTGAGTGCATGAACGAGGTCGCGGTGCTGTTCAGCGGAGGTACGGACTCCACGTGCACCGCTGTGCTCGCCGCCCGGAACCACGATCGGGTCCACCTGCTGACCATGCGCCGCTTCGGGATGTTCGGGGTGGAGCGCTCCGACACCAACTTCCGCAAGCTCCAGGAGCTGTTCGGACCCGACCGCTTCCGCCGGCCGCCGCTGATGCAGGTCGATCGGCTGTTCCACCACCTCTCGTACCGCGGCTACCTGAGCGACCTGCGCCGGCACGGGTTGATGGTGCTGACCACCTGCGGCGTGTGCAAGCTGGCCATGCATCTGCGGGCGCTGGTGTACTGCAAGGAGCACGGTGTCTCCCGGGTCTGGGACGGCGCCAACCGCAACATGTACATCTTCCCGGCCCAGATGGAGGGCGTGCTGGGCCTGCTCGAGGGGCTCTACGCCGCCCACGGCATCGAGTACGACAACCCGGTCTTCGAGTACGAGGATCCCCAGGGGATGAACTTCGGCTCCCGCGTTTTCGGCCTCAACCCCGCCCGGGAGGAGACCGCGGATCGGGCCGCGGGGTCCACGGGTGAGGTGCTGCGGCAGATGGGCGTGCTGCCGACCGCCGACGTCAAGGGCACCGACATCGATCGGCAGATGCAGGCCCGCTGTTACCAGTTCGTTCTCTTCAACCTCTTCACCCGCTGGTACTTCCTGGAACGCCACGACTACGCCGAGTACGCCCGGCGCGTCCACGCGTTCTACTCGGACAAGGTGGAGCGCTGCGCGGAGCTGCTGGAGTCCTGGGACGGCTCGACCGCCCCCGGGGCGATGCAGGGCCTGTTGGAATAGGGATCCCCGTGGGCTGCTGTTCCCTCAAGAGCGAGACCGTGGAGGTCGGGTACGCCTCGATGGCGCTGATCTGCGTGCCGCTGGCGCTGGGAGGCGGGATGCTGGCGGCCCTGTTGTGGCTCCCGGCCCGGGTCGCGGCGCCGGTGGCCGGAAGCCGGGACTCGCTGGTCTGTCTGCTCCACCGCAACCGGCAGGTGATCGACCGGCGACTGCGCTCGTCCGGCTGGCGCTGCACGGTCTCCGGCGTGCTGCTGAGGCGCTGGCCGCGGCTGTCCGGGCTGGTCTTCCGGCGGTTCTACACCACGCTGGTCACGGGGGTCTGGATGGGCGGGATCGGCCTGGTCCTGGGTGGCGTCCTGCTCGCGGCGAAGGTGCTGTGATGGTGTGCTGCGCCGTACGAAAGGACAAACCCGCCGTGCCCGGCGAGGCCGCGGTGCGGACCGGGTACCGGCTGGGATTGTGGACCCTGGAGAGCGCCTGCGTCCTGGCGACGCCCCTGTGGGAGGACGCCGCGATGTGGCGGGAGTTCGCGGTCATGCTCCGGGACGACGAGGTTCGGGAGCGTCCCTGCCCCGGTCCTCCGGTTCCGTCCGAGGATCTGCTCGACCTCCGGCGGGCGGTCACCGGCCGGCTGATGCGCTACTCCCCCGCCCTGGCCGGGAGGGCGCACCGCTGGTCGACCGGCTCCGCTCCCCACCCCGCGCTCAACCTCACCGCTGCCGCCCTGATGGGAACGTTGCGCCATGTCCGCAAGGATTGATCCCCGAACGATCCGTCCCGACTTCCCCTGCCTCGAGCCTCGGGGAAAGGCCAGGTCTCCGATCTACCTGGACTCGGCCTGTATGACCCTCAAGCCGACCCAGGTGATCGAGGCTCAAGACCGTTACTACCGCGAGTTCCCGGCCTGCCACGGGCGGACCTTCCACGAGTTCGGTCGCACCACGACCCGCGAGGTGGACCGGGCGCGGGCGCGCATCTCCCGCTTCATCGGAGCCGCCGAACCCGCCGAGACCGTCTTCGTGCGCAACTCCACCGAGGGCCTGAACCTGCTGGCCTCGAGCCTGCCGCTGGGCCCCGGCGACACGGTGATCACCACCGGGATGGAGCACAACTCGAACCTGCTGCCCTGGCAGCGCGAGAGCCGCCGGAGGGGATTCCAGCACCTGATCGTGCCCCTGACGCCCCAGGGCGAGCTGGACGAGGACCTCTTCGTCCAGGCCCTGGACTCGGCGGACGTCAAGGTGGTGTGCACCTTCCACACCTCCAACGTCACCGGGGTCACCTTGCCCGCCGAGTGGATCGTCGACCAGGCCCACCAGCGGGGCGCCCTCGTGGCCTTCGATGGCGCCCAGACCGCACCGCACAAGCCCCTGGACGTGCGCTATCTGGGAGCCGACTTCTACGTGTTCTCGCTGTACAAGATGCTCGGACCCACGGGCGTGGCCGTGCTGTACGGTCGGCGGGACGTCCTGGACACGATCTCGCCGCCCCTGGTCGGGGGCGAGGGTGTGGAGGACACCACCTACGAGTCCGCCACCCTGGCCGATCTGCCGGACCGGCTCGAGCCCGGACTGCAGAACTACGGGGGCATCCTGGGCGGCGCGGCCGCGGTGGAGTACCTGGAGCGGCTGGGGCTCGACGCCGTCGAGGCGCACATGCGCGCCCTCAACCGCCGCCTCACGGGTGCGCTGGAGGGCATCGAGGGCCTGCGCATCCTGGGGCCGGCCGACCCGGACCGCCGGGGCTCGGTGGTCAACCTGAGGATCGATCGGCTCGACTCCATCGAGGTGGCCCACGTCCTCGACCGCTCCCACCGGATCATGGTCCGGGCGGGCAAGCACTGCGCCCACAGCTGGTTCAACGCCCAGGGCATGGCCGACACGCTCCGGATCAGCCTGTACGTCTACAACACCGCCGAAGAGGTGGATCGGGTGGCCCGGACCCTGACCGATATCGCCCGGGAGTTCCGCTGATGCCCGGGGCAGGTCTCGGAGCCCCGCCCGCGCCGACCCGGGGGCCGATGCGGTGGGTGAAGATGACGCTGGCGCTGTGCGCCTCGGTGCTCGGCGCGCTGATGCCCTGGCGGACCCGGGTGCTGTACAGCGAGTTCCTCGGGTGGATCGCCCAGCTCGTGCCGCCGGATCTGTACCGGATGGATGGCGTGGAGGGGGCAGCGGACGAGACGGAGGGCTCGGCGACCGCTGGACCGACGACGTCGCCCGATCCAGCCGACGCCGACGGGGACCGTGGCTGATCGTCCCGTAGCGCTGCTGTTCTCCGGAGGTCTGGACTCCTGCGCCGCCGCGATCCTGCTGGCGACGGACCACCACCCCGTGCACCTGCTGACCTACGACCACGGCCACGGGCACCTCTTCCTGGGTGCCTCGACAAAGACCGCGGGGGACCTCCAGCGGGCCTTCCCCGGAGCCATGGAGCACCGGGTGATCTCCTGCAAGGCCCTCTTTCGCCGCCTGGTGACCTCCGATCTGTCCGCGAACTACCGGCGCTATGGATCGCGCTTCATCTGGTGCTTCGGCTGCAAGCTGGCCATGCACGCCGAGACCGTCGCCTACTGCCTGCGCCACGGGATCGACCTGGCCTCGGACGGCTCCTCGCTGGAGACCCGCTACTACGTGGAGCAGTCGGACGTGGGGCTCTCGCTGATCGAGGGCTTGTACACGGACTTCGGCATCGCCTTCGCCAAGCCGGTCCACCGGATATCGTCCAGGGAGGAGAGCAAGCGGCTGCTGCACGCGCACGGGGTCCGTCTGGGGCGGGCGGTGCGCGACCGCAACCCGGGGACGCAGCCCCTGTGCCTTCCGGGCAACGGCATCTACTTCCTCTCGACCTTCCTGTCGATCCACCCCGAGTTCCCCGAGGACCAGGTACGCCGGTTCTTCGCCGACAAGGCGCCCCTGTGCGCCGACCACATCCGGGAGGTCGCGGGCCGCCTGCGCCGCCGGTGAGGCGGGGGTGGGGGCGGTGGATTTTCGTCGCCGGCTCCGGGAAGATGAGGCCTTCCACGCTGCGGAGGTGTGAGTTGGCCCGACGCCGAGCCAGGAAGACCCGCTGGTTGCTCGAGGGCCTGTTGGTGGTGGGCATCCTCGGCGTGCTGGCGGCGATCGGCGCGCGGGTGCTTCGCTTCTCGCAGGCGGAAGACCCGGCCCACTTCGACGTCACCCGGCCGGGCATCGACCGGGCCCGGGTCCAGGCACCGGCCCGCCCCCATCACATCCACGACTACCTGCGCGATCCCACCTCGGTCCGGAGGCACGTGTCGTTCACGTTGAGCACCAACTCCGAGGGACTGCGGGGTCCGGAGTTCAGCGTGGAGAAACCCGCGGGCGTCCAGCGCGTCCTGTGCGCCGGCGAGTGCGTCACGTTCGGCAGCGGCGTGGACGACGATCAGACCTACTCGTCTCGGCTCTCGGAGCTCCTTCGGGAGACCTACCCTGGCCGGACCATCGAGGTGCTCAACGGCGGGCATCCCGACATGCTCCCGGCCGACATCGTGGACCGGCTGGCCACCCAGTTCGTGCGCTACTCGCCGGACCTGGTGCTCCTCGCCCCGGGGACGGACACGGTCTTCCTCCCCGAACACGTGGGGGCCAGGCCCTCGCGCGTGTGGCTCTCCGACGACACCTACGAGAGGACCCTGCGCGCGTACCGCGCCAACCTCGAGCGTGCCATCGACCTGGCCCGGGCCCACGACTTCTCGCTGGTGTTCGTGACGCCCACGTTCAACACCTTCGCCCTACCCGACACCGTCAAGTGGACCGACGAACTCAAGCGGGTGGCCCATGAGCGAGAAATCCCGCTGGTGGACACCACCGCGCTGTTCCAGGCGCTCGAGCGGCAGGACGGCCTGGCCCTGGAGACCGACGGCGAGATCCATCGGCTGGTGGCCTACGACGACGGGGTGGGCGAGGTGCTGCTCGAGACCGCCTTCACGGAAGACGACGGTTCGATGCACGTGGCGCCGGCGATCTACGAGTACCTGGACCGCCACCCCCGCGTCGTGCCGCTGCTCAGCCTGGACTCGAACCACCCCAACGCCGAGGGGCACGAGGTGATCGCCCGGGCGCTCCACGACACCATCGTCGACGGCAACCTGCTGTCGGAGGCGACCAACCCCTGATCCACAACCCCGCGCCCGGGTTCGCAGGGACGCTCGAACGACCGCGCGATCGGTCGCGGACGGATAGCGTGGGGCGTTCGGGTACCGGCGGAACGCACGGGGATGTGCTACCTCTGAAGAGGATTCAGACGGAGCGGGGATGTCGATGTTTCGGATCTCGCCGGTGCTCGGGACGGGGATCTCGGTGCTCCTGATCGCGTTCGGAGCCCCACGGGCATACGCAGCTGACTACTTCGATGGATATGGCTTCTACCTGGGAGAACTCCACTCCCACACCGGGGCCTCCGGCGACGGAGGCTCGTCGGACGTGGGGACCTGCCACGGCGAGTGCGGGGCCGCCCTGGAGGTGGCCGCTCACGCGGCCGAGTACGGTCTCGACTTCCTGACGTACACCGACCACGCGAACGGCGATCAGATCACCGAATCCGCCCTCTTCCAGGAGGTCCAGCAAGCGATCCGCGAGGCCCACGATCCCGACGCCGGCCTGGTCACCCTCCAGGCTGGCGAGCTCTTCTTCTCCCTGGCGGGCGAGCCGGTCGGCCACAAGAACATCTACTTCTTCGCCGACAACGCAGACCTCGCCGACCTCACCATGGAGGACATGCAGTTCGACGGCCTGGGGGAGCACCTGGGGCAGTGCGGGGAGATCTGGTCCTGGATGGCCCAGATGAAGCAGCGCTGGGGACCGGTCCTGCTGATCCCCCACCACCCCGGGATGGACAGCGGCATGGGCACCGTCTGGACCTGCCACGAGCTGCCCGCGGCGAGCGCCCACTCCCCGGTCGTCGAGATCTACTCCGAGCACGGTGACAGCTCCTTCGCCAGCACCACCTTCGATCCCCTGTGGATGGGGGCGAGCGAGGAGAAATCCGTGGAGGGGGCCCTGGATCCGGAGCGGTTCGCGCTGAAGCTGGGGTTCGTCGGCGGCACGGACCGCCACGACACCCACCCGGGCGCCGTGTGCGCCACGGACACGGAGATGCCCCACCACCCCTACGGCGGGGGTCTGACCGTGGCGGTGGTGCCCGAGGGGGAGGCCTTCGACCGCGGTTCCCTCCACGACGCCCTCGTGAACCGGCAGACCTACGCGACCAGCGGACCCCTGGTGCCGGCGATCGTCGAGTACTGGGGGGACGGCCAGTACCTGGGAGGTATGGGCGAGGAGCTGGGCCTGGGTGGGATCACCGAGCTGTCGGTCGTCGTCCGGGTGCCGGAGGCCTGGGAGCCGTTCATCAACCAGGTGCTGCTCGTCGAGCCCGGCCTGACGACGCCGATGGAGGCGACCGGCGGCGGCCGGTTCGACGCGACGCGCGACGCCGAAGGGATGGCGGCGTACCTCTATCCACTGCTACGGGTCGACGGTGAGACCTGGTACGGGGAGGAGGGCTGCGACGACGCCGGCCCCTCGGCGGAGGAGCGCGTCTGGCTGTCGCCGACCTGGTTCGGGCCCGAAGATCCCGTCTCCGACGACGACGACAGCGCGGGGGACGACGAGGAGGAGGCCGGTGAATTCATGGTGGATCCGGAGGCGACCCACTGTACGTGCGGGGTGGGTTCCCGCAGCCAGCCGAAGGGTCTCCCACCCCTCTGTGCCACGCTCGCGGCGCTGATCCTCCGACGACGCCTGCGCTGATCCCCGGCGGCGACGCCGGCGGATCCCCACGAGACCGCGGTGGATGGCGGACCGTCCGCTCACCCCACCGCGTCACCGAGACGCCGGTGCGCCCCCATCGGCTGCGCCCGCGCTGGCGCGCCAGATCTCCTCGAGGGGCTGGATCGCGGCGAGCAGCTCACCGGCGATCAGGCGGTGGCCCTCGACCGTGGGATGGGTCATGTCCAGGTACAGCGCGGTGGGATCGGCCCGGGTCTCGAGCCAGGCCGGCAGATCCACCAGGAGCGCCCCGGTGTCGTCCGCTACCCCGCGCATCACCTCCCGGTAGACCTGCTCCGACTCCCGCAGCGCGTTCACCGCCGCGCTCACCCGCTGCTGCTCGACGTTGGGGGGGGTCACCAGACACTCACCCTGTTCGAGACACATCGGCAGCGGCACGATCAGCAGGACGCGGGCGCCGTCGAGCTGGGCCTCTTCCACCATGGCCTGCAGCTGTCGCCGGTAGTCCGGTTCGGCGGGGACGCGGTGGGGACTGTCGGGCCGGTAGTAGTTGAACAGGACCTCGTCCTCCTCGGAATACGCGGACCGGCGCAGGAGCCGTATCACCGCGCTTCGGACCAGTACTCGCGAGGCGAGGGCGGCGAACGGGCCCTTCTCGTACGCCGAGTCCGGACGGATGGTGAACATCATGTCCGGTCCCATGTTGTAGATGCCGACGAGGTCGAACGAGTAGGCCTCCAGGAGCTGGCGTTCCAGCCGTAGCGACTGGGTCGTCGAGTAGGCGGGCACACCCGCGTTGAGGAGGTCCACCTGGAGCCCGGGGAGGTTCGCGGCCAGCATGCTCTCCAGCACGTTGGTGTAGGTCTCGTGGTTGTCGACCCCCTCCCCCCAGGTGTTCGAGTCTCCCAGCAGGAGTCCGCTGACCCGGGGCCCCTGCCCAGGTGCGGGGAAGGGATCGTCGCGCAGCCCCAGGGAGTTGGTGCGGATGGTGTAGGTCTCCCCCGACCCGATCGCGAGGGTCCGCTCGGCGTCGGCGCGCTGTCGCCAGAACAGGGACGGATCGTACTCGAGGAGGGGCGCGACCGGGCCCGACGGCCGCTGCCCGCCGAAGCCCACGGGGTAGGGATCCAGGGGTTCGTCCCAGCCGATCCGCACGGCCACCTCGGCCACACCCAGCAGCGCGAGGGCCGCGAGCACGCCGAGGAGCGCCGCGACGCGTTTCTCCCGTGTTCGTGGCCCGACCAAACGGATGCCCCCTACCCGAGCGACGGGTCGGTCCGGCGGATCAGCCCTCGCGGGCCCAGGTCAGCGCGGGACCCGGCTGGCCCTCGATGGGCTGGACGACGATGGTGTCGTCGTCTTCGAAGGTCACGGCGAAGGTGGGAGCCTTGTCGCCGCCGGGCTGCCCCTCCGTCGTCACGGTGTACCGCAGACTGTTCTCGGTCTTCTCCGTGACCTGGTAGGTCATGACCTCGTCGTTGCTCCCTGCCTTGAGGGTGATGCTCCTGTCCGTGACGACCATGGTCCCCTCGAGAATGGAGAGGGGATCGCCGGGGGGGCCGGAAGGCGTCTCACCCGTTTCGCCATCGGCGGATGCCGGCTTCGAGAGGACGTCTTCGGCGAAGGTCTTGAGCGCCGCGGTCTGCTCGGCGGTCGGCTGCGCCTTCCAGCTGCCGAGGAATCTGGGGTCCGGATCGACAGCGTGCTGGGGCAGGGCCTCGGGCGCCGGGGACGGCGCGGCGTCCGCGGGTGCGGTCCGATCCGCGGGGGCAGCGGTCACCGCCGACTCCGCCGCGTCCGTGGCGCACCCCGCGACGGCGGCCATCGCGGCGGTGAGCATCAGGCCCGTGAGGAAGATCAGGAGGCTGTGGGTACGGGTGTGCATGGCAGCTCCACGTGTCTACATGTGGGAGATGCCGCGACGCTATCCGATTCCGTCTCCGTGGTCCAGCTCACCCCGGCGTCCGGGGCTCCGGTGGAAGGCCATCCGGCCAGGCGGTACCATATCGAGGCCGGGACCCGCGATCCGTCGCCACCCGCGCCCCTGGGACCGGAGGGCTAGCCGCGCGACCTGCTTGGCCATCCGTGAGACAGCACACGGCGTTCGCCGGGCTGGGATTGCTCGCGGTGGTCGCACTCACGTTTCCCCTCGTGTTCCACCTCCGCGAGCAGCTTCCGGGCAGCGAGCTGGTGGGCGCCTACTCCCATGTGTGGAAGTACTGGTGGACCCACGAAGCCCTCCTGGTGCTGGGGATCAACCCGGCCCACTGTCCCCTGGTCAACTACCCCGAGGGGCTGGAGGTCGGCTACTACACGGCGAGCTTCGGCAACGGCATCTGGACACTCCCCGTGACCCGCTGGCTGGGGCCGGTGGCGAGCTTCAACGTGGTGGTCCTCGGCTCCACTGCGGCCGCGTGCTGGGCCATGTCCGTCCTGGGGATGCGGCTGGGCCTGCCGCCGTGGGCGGCGGCGTTCGCCGGGCTCGCGTGGGCCCTGGCCCCCCACCACCTGGGGTACGTGATGGGGGGGGCCATCGAACACCTGGCCACACCCTGGATCCCCCTGTTCCTGCTGGCCACGGCCGAGCTCCTCCGACCCTCCTCTCAGCCCACCGCCGGTGCGGCCGCGTCGGCGGGCCTGGCCCTCGGGGTGGGCGCGTGCCTGTGGCTGACCGCGATGACCGCCTGGTTCACCGGCGCGCTCCTGGGGCTGTTCGGCGGCTGGGTCGTGCTCGTGGCGACGATCGTCTCGCGGGGACGCGCGACCCGGGGGGCCGCGTGGGCCATCGCCGGGATCGTGGTCGGATGCCTGGCCACGATGCTGACCGCGAAGCTGCTGTTGCCGACCCCCGTCGGGGCCGAGGCCCACGGGCTGGTCTTCCGACCGGCCCGCCTGGCGCTGCTCCTTCCGATCTCCGGCGCCGACGCCGTCGGGGGTTCGGTCCCTTCCGGCCGACTCGACTGGCTGAACCACCAGGTCCCTCTCACGGTGGCGCTGCTCGCACTCGCGGGATTCGCGACGCGAACGGGACGTCTGGCCTGGTTCGTCGCCCTCCCCTTCCTCGTCGACCTGGCCCTCCCCGAGGCGTGGTTCCGGGGCCGGCCCTGGCCAGCCCAGGTCGAGCCCTCCGCGCTGTGGACGCTGGGCCACATGCTCGCCTCCAGCCCGGAGCGAAGGCTGGCGTTCCTCCACCTCCCGCTGGCGATCGCCAGCGGCGCGGGACTGATCGGGATCGCGGGGCTCGTTCGCCGGCGCGTGGGCGAGCGCTGGACGACCTGGGTGATCGCCCTGGCCGCCGCGACGTGGACCCTCGAGCTCGTCCTCACCGGTCCCGTTGCGTTGCCCGTCCCCCGATTCGAGGCGCGATCCGCGCCCCACGCTGCGATCCTCCAGGGATCGGGGCAGGGCGCCCTGGTCGATTTCCCGCTGATGATCGAGCCGGGAACGGGTGATGGCGAGGATCCTCGGATCAAGGCCTGGCGGAGTCGCTACGTGTACGAGCAGACCCGGCACGGCCGGCCCATCCTGGGTTGCGTGGGCTCGCGTCTGGCCTACGGCCCCGACTCGCTGCCGGTCGAATCGCCGTTCCTGCTCGCCCTGGAGGAGGCCGCGTTCGGCCGCCGGCCCTTCCCCAGCGCACACCCCGGGGAGCTCGAGACGCTGGGCCGCGCCGGTTTCCGGTGGCTCGCGGTGCACGGGCGGGCCATCCCCGACGCGCGGCGAGAGGACGTCCAGCAGTCCCTCCGGGCTGTCCTGGGAGCGCCCGTGTTCTCGGACAGCGACGTCACGTTGTACGAGCTCCCGACTCCAGGGTAGGCAGGGCCCCCGTCGCGGTACCGCCCGGTCTCAGTCCAGGTGGGGATCGAACACCTGGGTGCCGAGGACCTCGGCCAGGTGTTCGGCCAGCAGCCGGTTGCCCTCGGCGGTCGGATGCCCGAAGTCGCCGCCGTACATGTCGAGGAAGAGGTCCTCGAACCGCCCCCGGTGCACGGCGTCGCGGAACAGCGCCTCGCTGTCGACGTACAGCTCCCCCTCGGCCGGGGCGAGCATCCGCTGGAGGGACTCTCGATCGTGCATGGGGTACTGCATGCACACCAGGGTGGCGCCCCGCTCGAGCACGGCTTCGCGCAGGCCACGGTACGCGTCGCGCGTGGCCGGGTCGAACGACGCGTTGCGCAGCTCGCGGACCCGCTCGCGGAGGTCGGCGGCCTCTTGCGGCCGCCCCTGGTCCTCGCGCACGAAGGCCAGGATCGACAGGAGACGGTCGTCGTCGGGGCGATCCTCGAGGGCGCGGTCGAGCACCTGGGCCGCGTCTTCCGGCCGGCCCCGGTCGCGGTACCACCAGGCGAGCGCGCACTGCGCCACCTGTCCGCGGGGATTCGCGCGGGACGACCGGGCCAGAACCTCCTCGGCCTCCTCGTGCCGGTCCTGGAGGGTCAACACCCGGCCGAGCTCGTACAGCGCCCACTCGTGGTCGGGTCGAAGCTCCTGCACCTGGCGCAGCGCGATCTCGGCCTCCTCCAGCCGCCCCTCCTCGCGGTGGACGGTGCTGAGCATGTTCAGGGCCGGGACGTTGTCGGGATCCTGGTCCAGGATCCGTTCCAGATGGGCCCGCGCCTCCTCCCTGCGCCCCACATGGCGACACAGGCGGGCGAGCTCGTCCCGGGCGCGGAGGTCGTCCGGCGCCCGCTCCACGACGGCTTCGAGGACCTCGATCGCCTCGTCGGTGCGGCCCGCGTCGGCGAGACAGGTCGCGCGTTCCCCCTCGGTCAGCCCGACTTCGCCGCAGTCCGGTGGCCTCCGTCCCCCCGGTGGCGCCGTCGGCTCGTCGGCCTGCCCCCCCCGGACCCGGTTGCGGTGCTGGTACATCAGCACCCGCAACAGGTCGTACGACTTCCACGGCGTGTCGTCCGTGGGCGGGAGGTCGCCGTACGCGAGGAGGTGATCGTCGTCGTTGTAGCCCATCATCACGATCACCATGTCGGGCTCGTAGCGGTCCAGGTGATCGGGGAGCGCGGCGACGATGGCGGTGGCGGTCATCCTCGCGCGCCCCTCGTCGAGGACGGCGATGGGCTTGTCGGGAACCCGGCGTGCGAGGGCCGCCTCCAGGTGCGAGGGGTACTGCCGGGCGGTCATCGAGTCGCCGAGGCAGAGGATGCGGTAGGCGCCGTCCTGGCCGAGGGCGCCGCGGATGCGAGCCTGTTGCTGGGCCTGCAGACCCCATCCCACGAGGCGAACCCCGCCCTCGAGCAAGAGCAGGGCCGTCAGCACGCCGAGCGTGAAGACGAGGAGCCTCCGAACGATCTTCGCTCCCCTCCCTCGCCCGCCGCCTCCCCCTGGCGGTCCTCCGTCGATCGCGCCCTCCGCGAGTGGGCCCGCCGTCGGGCCCGCTTCGAACCGCAAACCGTGTGGGTTCGCGTTGCCGTCCGAAGGTAGCATATGCGATGTATAGGACACGGCATGGACCGGATGGGCTCCGGGTCTGCCGTAGATGGGGGGAGGGCGCGACGCGTTCACGCTGGCCAGGTCCGGGGCTGCACACCGCGTACGCCGGGCTGGGCCTGGCGGCCGCCGTCGCGGTCACCTTCCCCCTCGTGCTGCATCTTCGCACCCAGCTACCCGGGTGCGAGCTGGTGGGCGTGTACTCCCACGTCTGGAAGTTCTGGTGGGCCCACGAGGCCATCCTCGGGCATGGAGCCAATCCGGCCTTCTGTCCCTGGGTCAACTACCCCCGGGGTCTGGAGGTCGGGTACTACACCGCGAGCTTCGGACACGCGGTCTGGACGCTCCCCGTCACGTACGTCCTCGGACCGGTGGCGAGCTTCAACGCGGTCGTACTTCTCTCCACGGCCGCCGGGTTCTGGGCGGCCGCGCTGCTGGGAATCCGGCTCGGCCTCTCCCGGACCGCCGCGGCCTTCACGGGCCTCGCCTGGGGCCTGGCGCCCCACCACATGGGGTACCTCATGGGAGGATCGGTCGAGCACCTGGCCAATCCCTGGATCCCCCTCTTCCTGCTCGGCATCCTGGAACTCACCGATCCCGCCGGTGAGGAGCCCCGCTCCACGGCGTCCACTGCGGCCAGGGCCGCCCTGGTCGCGGCGTCCCTGTGGCTGGCCGCGATGGTGGCGTGGTTCACCGGTGCGATCCTGGCACTCGTCGGCGGTCTGGCGTTGATCGCTGCGCTGGCCCTGCGGCGTGGACGGGGACTCCGCGGCGTCGCCTGGGCGGGAGGCGGTCTCGCGGTGGGGTGTCTCGCCGTGATGGCCTCGGCGCACGTCCTGCTGCCCACCCCCGAGGAGGTCGGCCGTCTTCCGTTCGCCTTCCGCGGCGCCAGCCTGTCGACGCTGCTCCCGGCGGCCGCACGCGGCATGAGCGTCGACGAGGTCCTGCACGGCCAGAAACTGTGGCTGAACCATCAGACCTTCGCCACGGTAGCCCTGCTGGCTGCGGCTGGGCTGGCGACCCGCGGGGGGCGGATCGCCTGGCTCCTGGCCCTGCCGTTCCTGGTGGACGTCGCGCTGGGTACCGCCGGGATCGTGGCCACCGGCGCCGAGGTGACCGAGGGTAGCTTCCAGGTCCCGGCGCTGATTCACGTCTTGCTCGTCGATCCCGAACGCCGGCTGGGTCCGCTTCAGCTCCTGGTGGCGCTCGCGGCCGGAGCCGGCCTGACCTGGTTGTGCGGTCTGGCGAGGCGGCGGGCCGGCGGGATCGGGGCGGCGCTGGTGGTCGCGGCCGCGGTCGCCGCGTGGACGGGTGAGCACCTGGCCACGGGTCCGGTGCGGCTACCCGTCCCCCGGTTCACGGTCCCCCACAGCCCCCACGCCAGAGCGCTGGCCGGCGAGGGCGAGGGGGCGGTCCTGGACTTTCCGTTGCTGCTGGATTCGGGGACGTGCTGGCCCTCCCACCCGACGATCAAGGCCACGCGCAGCCGCTACGTCTTCGAGCAGACCCTCCACGGTCACCCGATCCTGAGCAGCGTGGGTTCCCGGCTGTCCTACGCGGCCGAGTCGGTGCCCCTGGAGGTCCCGTCGCTGGTCGGCCTCGAGGAGACCGCCTTCGGCCGTGGGGGCCGGGACGCCGTGAGCAAGCCCGACCTGATCGAGCTGCGGCAGGCTGGATTCCACTGGATCGTGGTCCACCGCGGGGACCTGCCCCCCGGACAGCGGGACATGGTCATCCGGGCCTTCCGCAACGCCCTCGGCGAACCGCTCGCGGTCCACGACGACGTCTGGACGTTCGAACTGTAGACCCTGGGCCGCCGAGGGCCGCGGATGCCGCTGAGGACCGGCGCATCCGGCGGAGTCGTCGGACCGACACCCGTCGAACCCGGGCGCTCGTTGAGGCGGAGCCGCCAGGCGTGGGACAATGGCCTTCCTCCGGCTCCCCTCTGGATCCGGACCGAAGCCTGGACGACGAGGTGCCCATGGCAGGTTCCCGCTGCCGCGCAGGGCCAGGCGGTGTCCGTGCCGCGCTGGCACGCGAGACCGTCCGCGGCGTCACGCTCCTCGCCCTCGCCGCCGCCGCGGGTTGCGGCGGAGACGCCACGTCCGTGGCGCCCGAACCCGCCCCGGCCAGCGGGGTCGTGGGAACCGCTCCCGCCGTGCAACGAGTCGCCGGCACGAAGACACGATTCGATGCCCGCCTGGACCAAGAGGTGAGCGGGGATGCGGAATGGATCGCCGCGGCCGATCTCGATGGGGATGCCCGGATCGACCTGGCGGTGGCCACGGACGTGGGCAACACGGTCGACCTGCTGTTCGGCCGGGGGGACGGGACCTTCGAGGGGCCCACGTCGCTCCCGGCGGGGATGCGCGTGCGCGCCGTGGCCCCCGCGGATCTGGACGGGGACGGGAAGCTCGACCTGGCGGTGACCTCGATGGGCGACGGCCAGCTGCGCGTGTTCCGGGGCGCCGGGGACGGGTCCTTCGAGCTGGCCTGGTCCAGGGAGGTGTTCGGGGCCCTGGATGGGTACCTCCTCCAGGATCTGCGGCGGCTGGAGCTGGACATCGATGCGCTCCACGACCTCGGCGGAGTGTACGCCGGCGACCTCAACGGCGACGGCCGCGACGACCTGGTCCTGACGCGGGCCCTGATCTGCCGCGCCCCCGGGGTCCGGAACCGACCCGGTGCGGGTGCCGCCCGCCCGCCGTCCGTCTCCGATGCGGAGGCCAGGCTGGCCCTCGCGCGCGGCGACTACGACTGCCTCTCCATCTGCGCCCACAGGGACCGGGCCCGGTGGGCCAGTGAGAGCATCGCCCTGGTGCTCTCCGAACCGGGGGGTGACGGTCACCGCCCGCCCGTCATGCTCCGCACGGGCCCGGGGCCCCTCGCGGTCGCCATCGGACAGCTCAGCGGCGGGCCAGCCCTGGACCTGGCCGTGGTCCACTACCACGGCAACAACCTGGCGATCCTCGAGGGGGACGGTACGGGAGGCTTCACACCGGTGGAGAACTTCTCCACCGGACGCAATCCGGTGTCCGTCGTGGCGGAGGACCTGGACGGGGACGGAATCCAGGACCTGGCGGTGGCCAACCGGGGGAGCGGTGACGTTCGCGTCTTCCTCAGGCGACCCGACGGCACCTTCGCCGGGAGCACCCTCGCCGCGGGGCCGGTCCCGGATCACCTGGTCGCGGCCGATCTGGACGGGGACGGGGACCTGGATCTGGCCCTGGCCAACGGCGGGGATCCCGCGGTGGTCGGGGTGTACGAGGGGCGCGGCGACGGGGGATTCGAGCCCGCGGTCACCTACTCCGCCGGCCACTGCGTCAACTCCCTGGCCGTCGCCGATCTCGACGGCGATGGCCATCCGGATCTGGCCACGGCCAACTCGGGCGGCTGGAACACCTCGGTGTACCTCAACGATGGCTCCGGTGGGCTGCAGTCGGGTGACGAGAGCGACATCGGGGGCATGTCCATCGCCCTGACCGCAGGTGACCTGGACGGGGACGGCGACCTCGACCTGGTCGCGGGCGATCCCTCTTTGGGCAGCGTGACGCTGATCACCAACGACGGTCACGGAGGGGTCGACTCCCACCGGTCCATCGAGGCCATCGCATCGCCGTCCGCCCTCGCGCTCGTGACCCTCGACGACGGCGGGTTGCCGGACCTGGCGGTGGTCAACGGAAGGGATCCGTCCCTCGTCCTGATTTCCAACCCGGCGCGGCCGGGGGGTGAACGCCTGGATGTCGCCCTGCCGGGGCGGCGACCCGTGGCGCTGGCGACCGGAGACCTCGTCGACGACGGGCCGGTGGACCTGGTCATCGCCGACGGAGAGCAGGGAGCGGTCGCGCTGGTGTCCGGACGGGATCTGCGCGCGGGAAAGGCGCCGACCTGGACACCCCTCGATGGGATCCCGCGTGGGCTCGCCGTGGGGGACCTGGACGGCGACGGACGGGCGGACGTGGTGGCCGCGCGCATGGAGGACGGCGCCATCGATGTCCTCCTGGGCGACGGTGAGGGTGCCCTGGCGCCCCCGCGGGTGACCCAGACGGAGTCCCACCCCGCGGCCCTGGCGCTGGCAGACCTGGACGGCGACGGCTCCCTGGATCTGGCCGCCGCCAACCCCCAGGACGACTCCATCACGGTCCTGAGGGGGCGAGGGGACGGCAGGTTCCACGACCCCGTCTCGCTGGAGACGGCGCGCACGCCGGTCCAGGTCGTGGCGGGGGATCTGGACGGCGACGGTCACGTGGACCTGGCCAGCGCCAACTACAACGCCAACGACATCACGGTCTGGTTCGGAGACGGCAAGGGGAGCTTCCACGGCCGTCAGGACTTCGGCGCGGGTTTCGAACCGAGCTCCCTGGTCCTCGCGGATCTGGACGGGGACGGCGCCCCCGACCTGGCCGCCGCCAACGCGAGCTTCGGCATGGACTGGGCCGCCGCGGTGCCCACACCCCGGCGCGCGACGCGCAAGCTCACGGTCCTGCGAAACCGGGGGTGGAAGCATGACGCCGACGACACCGGGGGGGCGACCCCACCATGACCGAGGGGCGCCGCCGCCTGGATCCCTGGGACGTGGTGGCCGCCGCGGTGGTCGTGCTGGTGCTGGTCGCCCACGTGCGCTTCGCGCTGTGGGACGGGCGGTCGCTGATGGACCGCAACCAGTGCTACCAGGCGGTCCCCGAGCTGTACCGGGCCCTGTGGGGGATCGGGGGCACGCCGGGTGACGCCGTCCGCCGCGGCCTGACCGAGATGGGCGGCTGGTACAACCTCCTGCTCGCCACCACCATGCGGACCTGCGGGCGGTCCCACGCCGTGTTCCACGTGTTCGACGGTCTGTGGCTCACGGTGATCCTGGTCTGCACGGCCCTGATCGGGCGGCGACTGTACTCCCGCCGGGCCGCGGCGGTCGCCCTCTGTCTGGTCGCCAACACGGGGATCGTGGTGCTGCGGGCCCGGAACCACTGGATCCACGTGGCGGAGCTCGGGTTGCTGATGACGGCGCTGACCGCCCTGGTCCTCGACCCGACCCTGCGCCGGCGCTGGTCCGTGCTGGCCATCGCCCTGGGGGGCATGGGCGCGGTGGCCATCCGGGCGTCGGCCCTGGTCTGGGTGGCCACGTTGATCCCCCTGCTGCTGCTCGCCCTTCGCGCGCGGGAGCACCGGTTGCGCACCGCCGTGCGAGTCGCAGCGGTCCTCGGGTCGTGGGGGATCGCCCTGTGGCCGCAGCTGGGCGAACTGTTCGGCTACACGGACATGAAGATGGCCATGCGTGCCCGCTACGCCGAGTACATGGCCGACATCGCGTACATCCTGTTCGGCTCCCTCGGGCACCTGACCGTGCCCGCGTCGTTGCCCAGCGGCCTGCTCGCCCTGGCCGCCCTGGCGGGGCTGGCCCTGGTGCTGGTTCGCCGACCCCGCAGGCCCACGCTGTTCGGGGCTTTCCTGGGCCTGTGGATGCTGATCCCACCGGCGCTCTACCTGGCGTTCATGGCCGGCCTGGACAGCTTCCCCGGCGGCGCGGTGGCCCTGGCGCTGGTGGGTGGGGCCGGGCTGGCGCGCCTGGGCCCACGGGTGGCGTGGGGCGTGGTGGGTGTCTGGGCCGTGGTCTACCTGGTCCAGTGGATCCCGGCGGGCATCCCCACGGCGGACCCGGATCGACGGGGCCTCCCCGTCATCCAGCTCAACGAGATGGCCGCCAGCCCGAGCAACTACTACCGGCCCTACCGGGCCATCACCACCCGGGAAATCGGTGCCCTGATCGACGCCAGCTGCGGTGATCAATGGGGATGCAAGATCCAGGTCTACCGGGGCCTCTACGCCCCTCTGCCCGAGGCGCCGGGAACCATGGAGCTGTTCATCTCGGGCCGCGATCGGGCCCAGGTCGTTCCCCTGTGGTTCTACCACGAGTCCCTCCCCTCCCACCCCACAGAGGCGTTCTCGGTGTTCACCTGCGCGGAGACCGAGCCTTCGTGGGCCGATCGCTTCCCCCAGCTGCCGGCGTTCGCCCGCGCGGCCTCGGAGACGAGCCGTTTCGAGCCGGTCTGGACCCGGGATCTGGGGGGCGGCTGCCGGTTCACCTGGATGGTCCCCGGCGCGGAGTTCCGGCACCCGGAGCGGGTACCGGCCGGGAGTGACCCCCTACCCCTACCGGCGGGTACCCACGGCTTCTTCCTCCCAAGGGACTCGGCTTCGGGGCTGGCTCCGAGCCCCACCGACGTGGGCGGATCCGGGGGCCGACGCCCGTAGGTGCCGTGCCCCTCCGACCCGCCCCGGAGATCCAAGGTCGCTGTCCGCGCCCGGGGATTGCTGTACAGTCGTATCCAGGGAGGTTCGACACTGACCGCTCCTTCGCCTTGCTTCCTCCGGCTGTTGCCGATCGCCCTGGCGCTCCTGGTGGGGTGCCGCAGCCCGGAGCCCGAGCCGGTCGTGCAGCCCGTCTCCGTCGGGGCCCCCACGGGGCCCGAGCCCAGCAACGTGGCCCTGTTCCACGCCCGGATGGACCACGCCGTGCGCGGGGACGCCGAATGGATATCGGGCGCCGACGTGGATGGCGACGGCGACACCGATCTGCTGGTCTCCACCGATTGCGGGGACTCGGTGGACCTCCTGCTGGGCCTGGGCGACGGCAGGTTCACCCCCGGCGGGTCCCTGGAGGTCGCCGGGTTGATCCGGTCCGCGCGGGCACTGGACATCGACGGCGATCCCCACCCGGACCTGGCGGTCACCTCGATGGCCGACGGCACGGTCACCCTGCTCCGGGGTCAGGGGAACGGGGAGTTCCAGGTCGCACACACCTTGACCCCGTTCCAGGGCGACGAGGATCCCCTCGCGGCCTTCGCCGGAAACCTGGCACCGGACCTCGCCAGGCTGGGGGACGTGGAGGCCCTGACCGTCGGAGACCTGGACGGGGACGGGCTCGACGACCTGGTGGTGGGACGGGCGCTGGTCTGCCGGGGCTCGGAGTTCCACCTGGCGAACGCCGATGGCGGGGGGTCGGCGCCGTCGCCGCAGGGCGAAGACCCGCCCGAGTTGCCGGCGTACTACGATCAGGCCCCCAACCCGCGGCTCACGGCCGGACCGGCCTACGACGTGGCGCGGGGCGAGTACGACGCCCTCTCGTGCTGCGGCGAGCGCCCGCCCTACGAGTGGGCAGGATCCACCGTCGCCGTGATCCTCTCCGGTGGACGCCGGGGCTACACCCGGACGAGATCCCTGGAGGTGGGTCGGGGCCCGCTCGCCCTGTTGATGGGCTCGTTCACGGGCGGCCCCGCCCTCGATCTGGCTGCGCTCGCCTACTTCGACGACCAGCTGGTGATCCTGGAGGGAGACGGACGGGGAGGGCTCTCCCCGGTCGCCCGCCTGGACACCGGCCATGGTCCCATCGATCTCGCGGCCGCGGACGTGGACGGCGACGGCGACATCGACCTGGGGGTCGCCAACCGGCTCGACCACACCGTCACGATCTGGGTCTCCGGGGACGGTGGCTTCGCCGCCGGGGCCGTGCTGGACGTGGGAGCGCTGCCCGACTACATCGAGCTCGCCGATCTGGACGGGGATCGCGCGGCGGACCTGGTGACCGCCAACGGGGGCAGTCCAGCCACCCTCAGCGTCAATCGGGGCCACGGGGACGGCACCTTCGGCCCCCCGGCGTTCGCCTCGGCCGGCCACTGCGTGAACGCCCTCGACATGGCCGACGTGGACGCAGACGGCGACCTGGATGTGCTCACCGCCAACTCCGGTGGCTGGAGCGCGTCGGTGTACCTGAACCAGGGCGCGGACGGCCTGATGTACACGCCGCGCGTGGGCCTGGAGTCGACGATCGCCGACCTGGTCGCCACCGACCTCGACCTGGACGGCCAGGTGGACCTGATCGCCACCGAGAGCAACCTCGGGACGCTGGTCCTCCTCGGGGGCAGCGGAGATGTGGATCCGTCCGCGGCACGCCGCTTGGAGACCGGGGGACAGCCCACGGCCCTGGCGACCGGGGATCTGAACGGCGACGGACACGCGGACCTGGTGGTCAGCGGCCGGGGCGTGGGCGGGCTGCTCACGTGGCTGGCCGGCGAGGGAGCCCCGGCGGCGCCACTTCGCAGCGAGTTCCCCGAGGAGCTGGGCGCGGGATCGATGATCATCGCCAGGATGGACGCGGACGAGCATCCCGACGTGGTCCTGGCCGACCCCTGGACGGGCCAGATCGGCGTGGCGCTCGGCCGGGGGGACGGCACGTTCGCCCCTCCGACCTGGAGACACCTGGGCGGTGAGCCCGGATCCCTGGCCGTGGGCGACCTGGGGCGGGGCGACGGCCAGCTGGACGTGGTGGTCGCCCTGCGTTCGCCGCCCGGGTACGCGGTGCTCCGGGGATCCGCCACGGGGGAGCTGGGCGATCCCGAGGTGCGCAGGGTCGGGACCCTGCCCGCGGCGGTGGCCCTGGGCGATCTCAACCGGGACGGCCTGCTGGACCTGGGGCTGGCGGACGCCGGCGGGGATCGGGTCGCGCTGCTCAAGGGATTCCGGCGGGGCAACTTCGCCGAGGTGAGCTACCACCCGGCCGGGCAGACCCCCGTGGACCTGCACATCTCGGACGTGGATGGCGACGGCCTGCTGGACCTGGTGGCGGCCAACCTCAACGGCAACAGCGTCACCGTGCTACACGGCGACGGTGCGGGCGGGGTCGGCCAGCGGTCGGACTACGGTGCCGGACACGAGCCGACCACCCTGACCGTCGGAGATCTGGACGGGGACGGCAGGCCCGACGTGGCCTCGGGCAACGCCAGCTCGATCTACCGCGCGTCCATCCCGAATCTGGTCGCCCCCACGACCCGGGGCGAGGTGACCATCCTGAAAAATCGCGGGGCTGCCACCCGGTGATCGGCGGCGGGATCACCGCCCTCGCAGCTCGAGGATCGCGTCACTGAGGAGCTCGGCGGCCAGCTGCTGCCCGTCGGCGTTGGGATGGGACTCGTCGATGGTCAGGGCCTGGGTCGCGCCGCTGGCGTCCAGGTGGTCGTAGATCCGCTCGTCGATGAAGCGGGTCCGAGCCGGGTCGACGTCGACCTCCAGCAACACCTCGTCGCGACCGGATCTGTGGTTCAGCAGCCGCTGCGCGGAGCCCGTCTTGTCCAGGGTCAGGCCCCGCTCCCGTTCCACCTGGGCGAACCGGGCCTCCAGGTCCACCAGGGGCACGCCGCGGGCCTCGGCCACCTCCCGCACCGCCGCCGTCATCGAAGGCCCCTCGGAGAGGGGGAAGAAGCTGGTGATCGGCGGCACCACCAGGACCAGCTCGACACCGGAGGCGCCCGCCAGGTCCACCGTGGCGTGGAGCTGGGCCCTCAGCTTGGCCGCGATCTCCTCGTCGAACCCGCCGTGTCCCCAGGTGTGGCGAACGAAGGAGTCCAGGTAGTGGTTGGTGGCGTCGTTGACCCCGACGCAGACGGTCACCACGTCGACCGAGAGCGGCAGGACCTCTTCGCGGAGCACCTGGAGCACATCCTTGGACTCGGCGCCGATGTCCGCCGCGTTGATCACCTCGTAGTCCCCGTGTTCGCTCAGCAGCTCCTGCAGGACCGCGGGGTAGGTCTCGTCGTCGTCCACTCCGTGGCCGAAGGTGATCGAATCGCCCAGGCAGGCGACGCGCGTGACCCCCGGAGCGGGGCTGTCGGCGATCTCCGGACCTCGGAACCCCCGGGAATCGGTGGAACAACGGTAGCTCACCCGGCGGGTGATGCGATCCCTGTAGAGCTGGGACTCGGCGTCGAAGGGAAAACGGTGGGGGCGTCCGGGGATCACGACCAGGGCGTCCTGCAGCCCGGCTCGAACCCGGGGTGTGTCCTCCGCGCCGGGCTCGAAGATGTCCTCCGACAGCGGGCGGGGCGTCTGGAAACGGGGCACCAGCCACGCCGCCAGCGCCAGCCCGGCCGCCAGGGGCGCCAGACGGAGGGTCCAGCGGATCAGCCCGGCTCTGCGACGCCGCATCCCTGCACCTCCAGCTCGGGCGGGGCTTCCCCCCGCAGGTGGGCAGCCAGGTAGTCACGCAACACACCGGCCACCACCCCGTGCCCGAAGGGGTTGAGGTGGACGTCGGTGATGAAGGTGCGCATCCAGACCTGGTATCCGTCCAGGTACTCGTAGATCGAGGGGGCGATATAGGGGTCCTGCTCCCCGCCCTGGTATCGGGCCCGGGCCAGGGTTCTCGGCCGCCCCCCCCGGTACTGCACGACCCGCTGCTGCTCCCCGTCCACCTCCAGCCGCAGCCCGTCCTGCCGCTCGTGGCAATCGAGCACCGAGGCCACGTCCAGCAGGTCGAAGTGGGGAAGCACCTCGTCGTCCAGCACATCCCGGTAGGGCCCGTACAGCTGCAACCAGGGGTAGAAGCTGTTGACCGGCTCCACCAGGAACACCGCCGGCGCCTCCATCTCGCGCAGCGTCCCCACCAGGGCCCGGACGTCGCGGCGGAAATCCTCGGTGGTCCGGTGGAACATGGGCAGCGCATCGTTGACGCCGATGGAGATCACCCAGTGGTCGACCTGAAAGTCCCGGGCGCGCTCCAGGGTCACCCCGATCGCCCGGTTGGCCGTGAGACAGGGGATGCCGCTGTTGATCACCTCGAAGCCGCGTGGGATCGGCGGATCTTCGTTCAGCCGCTCCTCCAGCCGGGCGGAGAACGTCTCGCCGTCCTTGACCCCCTCGCCGAAGGTCACCCCGGTTCCGACCACCATCACGCGGTAGCGGTCCTGGGGCCGCTCCGCGGTGTACGAACGGGGTCCGCGGAGCCCGTGGGCGTTGACGCTGCAGTCGTAGTAGATGACCCGCTTCGCGTCGGGCAGGGAACCGTCCGCCTCGACGATCTGCGGGAAATCCGGAAGCGCCATCCCCGTGTAGCTCCGGTCGGGTTCCAGGTGCAGCGAAGGGTAGGTCCGGCCATCGACGACCACGTCCACTTCGCGCGGGAGGGGGGCGATGCTGCGGTCCTCCTGGAACCGGACCACGGGGGTGTCCGGTGGCAGCGGCGGAGGCAGGTCGCGGCGGGGCCACCACCACGCCAGCGTCGCGAGCAGGGCCGCGCCCATCACGGCACCGGCGACCAGCCACACCCGACGCCCAGGCCTCACGGGTCCACTCCTCCCTGACCACTCCCGTTCGCCGCGGGCGGATCCCCCAGATCGTACAGCAGCATCTCGTCGTCGGCGTACGCCGGCTCGATCCCCCCTCGGGCCTCCCAGGCCGACCGTTCCTCTCGGGCGAAGGGGCAACCGGGGGCGTCGTACACCACCAGGTACCGCACACCGAACCCGTGGAACCAGTCCCGTTCGGGCAGGGATCCGGTCCCCCCGCAGAGGCGGGCCTGATGCCCGGCGAGGATCGACCGGGGCTCCCGACTGTCCCGCATCTCCTCGGGCAACACCGGGTTGTTCGGGATCGGGTGCTGGTGGACGGTCTGGTAGTACGCCGTCAACGCCCGGCGGGATTCCCAGCCCAGCTCCATCAGCAACCCGTCGCCAGGAGCCTCCCCGAGCTCGGCCAGGACGGGCGGCACCGGGGGCATGGGGTGGGTCGGCATGGGGAGCAGGGGCGGCAGGATCCGCATCCCGGCGCCCGGTCGGGCCATCAACGGCTGGGCCAGCAGGTGGATCGACAGGAGCGCGGCCGCCGTGGTCCAGGCGAGGTGCAAGGGCGCCCCGTCGCGCCGTCCGGACAGGTGCGCGGCGACCCGGCCCAGCAACACGCAGAGGCAGAGGGCGGCCGGCAGCGCGAAACGTCGCGGGTAGTGGAAGCGCCACAACAGGGGAAGGTGCTCCCTCAGCAAGCCGAAGGGCGTCTGGAGCGCCGGGCCACCGGGCCACAGAACCGCGACCTGGCCCAGGGCGAGCACCAGGAACAGGGCCGTGGCCGCGAACCACAGGGCGTTGCTCCGACGGTGTCCCACGAAGGCCAGCGCCGCCAGGGGAACGAGGGAGAGCATCGCGGCGGCCGGGAGTCCGCCATGACCCCCTGGAGACGGGGGGGCGGCGGGCCCGAAGCCCGCGGGGGCGGGTCCCTGGGGCCCACCGGCCCGCGAGATCCCCTCCAGGTAGTCCAGCGACGGCAGCAGGGGGACCAGGGCGAGGGCGGCGCCGGCCGCCAGCACCGCCGCGGTCCAGGCCATCGAGCCTCGACGCGGCTCCTCCACCGGCGCCAGCCGGACCGCGAGGGCGAAGATCCCCAGCCCCAGCAGGGCGAAGAGCTCGATGCCGTAGTAGGACTGGACCACCGCCGTGGCGGCGGTGAGCACGACCGCGATGGCGAAGCGGGCGATCCCCCCGCGACGGAGCAGCGAGAGCCAGGCCGCGATCGCCTGCGCCAGGATCCCGTAGTTGGCGAGCTCCAGGTCCGGGTACTCGCCGTTGGCCTGGATCGCGTACACCGAGAACAGGATGGAGGCACCGCAGGCGAAGGCGCGCGTCGTCCCCGCGGCCCGGAACAGGCGATAGAGGGCCAGGAGCACGAAGAGGCTGACGGCGACGAAGACCGCATTGATCGCGCCGATGGGGCCGAACAGGGGGCGAACCAGGCCGCTCAGCGAGACGTGAACGTAGGCGATGCTCACCGACATGGCGTTGCTGCCGTACGGGTGATTCAGCAGGGGACAGTGCAGGAGATCCAGTTCACCCGAGGTCAGGGCCTCCCCGGCCCACCACGACATCCAGGCCTGCTCCAGGGCGTCGTCGTGGTCGCCCGGGATCAGGTAGCTGGCAGAGCCCAGATTCGCCATCACCCCGGAGAAGCGGATCGCCCAGAACGCCACCAGGACGGCCAGGGCGACGCCGTCCCAGCGGTGCAGGGCCGGTAGAGCGCGGATCATGATCATCGAAAGGGTAGCGGATCCGCGCCCGTGGCGCGTGCGGCGCGGGACGGCCCGCAGCGGTCCGCTCCGCCGCTCGGCCGCAACCGCTGCGTGGGCGGAGGGGTCATTTTCGAACGCGTGACACCCTCGCTCCTGGGGTTTTTATGGAATCGGAGTTCAAAACGAAACCCTGAATTCGGACAAACCGATCCGAAATGGGCCCCCGCCACGTTGGCATCCTTCTTGCTACGGAAACCGGGCGGAGAGCGGGAGGAGGTGCGAGCCGTCGGATTCGAGGTTGAACCCGTGGTCTGTCGCCCCCCTTTCGCCGCGCTCGTGCTCGCGTCCGCCTGCCTACTCTGGGTCGCCTGTGTGGCCCCCTCGGATTCCCTCTTCGGCCCCCCCGCCCCGGACTCCGGGGACGACGACAGCGGTGGGCCGCCCCCGGGTGACGACGACACCGGAGACGACGACTCCACCGACGATCCGGTCGAGACGCTTGGCGCGACCTTCACCCTGGAAGGGGACATCGTCGCCGGGATGCCAACGATGGCCACCGTGACCTGGACCGTGGATCTGGAGGATCCGGACGCGGTGCCGGACGCGACCTACCTGGAGTTCGGCGTGGACGACGCCTTCGACCGGACACGCGCCGGACGGTGGGTCGCCGGCGGCGATTTCGAGGCCGACCTGCTCGGCCTGGTCCCCCTCGAGGACCACGAGATACGCGCGGTGGCCGTCCTGGACGGCGCGACCGCGGTGAGCGAGAGCATCACGCTCACGGCGGGCCCCGCCCTCTCGGGGCTTCCGGGGCTCTCCACCACGGGTGACGAGGACGGCGAGGACGAGGACGGCGGGGGCTACCTGCTCACCTCCATCCTCTCGATCCCCTCGGCGGCGGTGGTGATGGACACCCGGGGCAACTACCTGTGGTGGTACGAGGCGGAGCTGGAGACGGAGTTCGTCCCCCGGGCCCATCTGTCGCGCTCCGGGGACGCGGTACTGGTGATGACCTGGGATTCGGCGCCCGACGCGCCCCAGGGGTACGCGCCGCGGATCCTGGAGGTCGGATTCGACGGCGAGGTCCGCCGCGAGGTCCCGGTGCAGGGCGCTCACCACGACTTCGTGGAGCTTCCCGACGGCACCCTGGCGGTGTTGGTCCAGGATCGGCGCACCGAGGGCGCCATCGAGCTCATCGGCGATTCCATCCTCGAGATCGCTCCCGACGGGACCGAGACCGTGATCTGGTCCACCTGGGACGACCTGGAGCCGGTGTACTCCCCGGACCTGCCCGAGCCCACCCTGGACTGGACCCACGCCAACGCCATCGACTACGACGAGGCCCGCGACGTGTACCACGTCTCCCTGTACAGCATGGGCTCCATCGTGGAGGTGGACCGAAGCCAGGGGTCGTTGACCTGGATGCTGGGCGGCCCGTTGTCCGATTTCTCCTGTCCGACCATGGCCATGTTCTTCAACGGGCAGCACCAGTTCCAGGTGATGGGCGACCGGATCCTGGTCTTCGAGAACGGGACGCAGCCGACCGACAACTCCAGGGCGGTCGAGCTGCAGCTGGATTCGGCCGGGGGGACGGCCGCGGAGATCTGGTCGTACACCTCCTCGCCGGCGCTGATGTCGTACACGCTGGGCGACGTCTCCCGGATGGATGCCGGGGACACCCTGGTCACCTGGGCCACGTGCGGCCGAATCGACCGCGTGACCGCCGCCGGCGAGGTGGCCTGGAGCGTCAGCGGCCAGATCGGGGGCGGGTTCGGCTACACGACCTGGTTCGAGGAGTGGCCCGAGGGCGGCGACGAGTAGGCGCCGGCCGCCATCCCTTCCGGCAGGTCGAGCGCCTCTTCGGGACGGACCAGGCGTGGTATCGTCCTCGGCGAGGAGCGTCGATGGATCACGCGGAACGCACCGGGTCGAGGCCGTCGCCGGCCTCCGTCACGCGCGTGTTCCTGATGGCTGTCGCGCTGGCCACCGCATCGTTCTCCTGTTCGCCGGTGGACTCCACCCCCCCGGCCCCCGCCCGGCCCGGGGCACCCGCCGAGACCACCGGGGGCTCCCACCCCGACATCGTGCTCATCGTCGTTGCGGGGCTCCGGGCAGACCCTCCCGGCGAGCAGCGAGCGGGCGACGCCTTCCTCGGCGCCGTGGGCCGGGAGCCCACCGTTCGATTCCGCAACGCCTACGCGCCCTCGGTGTCCCCGTTCATCACCCTGGGATCCCTGCTGGTCGGCGCCTACCCCTCGTCGATCCCGCTGTGCGGCTACTACGTGGAGTCGGGGTCGGCGGCCAAGCAGGCCGCCTGGTGCGCGGACATCCCCCAGGACCGCCACACGCTGCCCGAGATCCTCGGGTTGTACGGCTACCGCACCGCGCTGATCTCGGGGGGCCAGCCCCGGCTCGCCCCCCTCGCGGACGAATTCCAGACCTGGTCCGACGTCCCGGTGTCCACGGACGACCGGGGAGGACGCTGGGATGCGCTGCGTCGGGAGGCCGCCAGCTGGTGGGAGAAGGACGACACCACTCCGCGCTTCCTGGTGGTGTTCGCCGAGGACATGGTGGAGACCACGATTCCTCCGATCAAGGCCGAGCTCGGCCTGACCGGTGATCCGCTGCAGCAGCTGTTGCAGCCGCTGGCCGACGAGGGAGGAGAACCCCGGGCCATCGCGAACCCCGATCACGAATCGGTGGGGCGCCGGTACGAGGCCGACGCCCGGGCGATGGGCGCCGGAGCTTCCTCGGTGGTCGAAGCGCTGTCGGGAGGCCCCCCCGGGGCGTCGCCGTGGTTCGTCGTCGCCTCGACCAACGGCATCAACCTGCTGGAACCCGGGGGGTACGCCGAGGGGGGGGTCTACCCCCTGGACAGCGGGCTGGTGCTCGACCGGACCGTCCGGGTGCCCGTCGCGGTCTACGGACCGGGCTCGCCGGGCGAATCCCGCGACGAGGAGGACGTGATCGAGCTGCTGGACCTCTTCCCGACGCTGGTCCACCTGGCCGGAGTCACGGCCCCCGCTGACATGCGCGAGGTGGACCTCCTCGACTCCGAGGCCGCGTCGAGGGGCGAGGCCTACATGGAGTTCGGGGACATGCTCGCCCTGCGCAAGGGGCGGTACCTGCTCGCCTTCCGCGCTCTGATCCACGACGGCAATGCGCTGGATCCCGAGCTCGATCGGCGTCTGCGGGACAACCTCCTGATCCAGGACGAGGGGGCGTACGGCCTCTACGACGTCGTCGCCGATCCGATGCAGGAGCACAACCTGCTCAAGACCCGGAGTTCGGAGGTCAGCGCGCTGCGCCAGCGACTGCTCCAGATCCGTGCCGACGCGGGCGCCGTGCCCGCCAGCGCCCTCACTCCGGAGCGTCTGTGGGAGATCCGGATGTCCCCCTCCCAGGGGTACTGGTAGCGGGAGCGGTGGACGAACCGTTCCCTCCTTCCCCGCCCCGGGGGTCGTGTGGTACATCAAACCGTTCGCCACGCGTGGAAACGCGGAGGAAGGAGCAGCGACCCGATGCTGAAATCCCTGGGCTACGCCTTGTTCGTGAGTCTTGGTTCTCTCTGCCTGATCGGCTGTCCGGATTCGACCCCGCAGACCCCGCAGGGATCGCCCGGTCCCGGCACCCCGCCCGACACGTCGGCAGCCCCTCTCGACGGGGGAGTGGCGGAGACCGACCCCGGGCCTCCACCCGAGGTCAAGCTGGACGAGGATGGCGCGCCGATCATCGACGGTTCGATGGTGCCCGCCGCGGGTGAAGGGGTCGTCGTCTCGGGGAAGGCGTCCTACACCGGCGACGCGAAGGGCGCGATCCGGGTGGACATCATCCAGGCCAGGGCCGCGGGGGGCACCGAACTGCATCCGTTCAATACCGTCCTGGCCGACGCCGATGGCAAGTGGAGCTTCGAGGTGCCCAAGGACGTGGGCGCCGTCACCGTGGTTGCCTACATCGACCTCAACAAGGATGGTCCGAATCCGGGCGAACCGTCGGGGGTCAACGAGAACGTCACCGTCGGGACCGATGGGGCGTCCGGGATCGAGATCCAGCTCTCCGAAGACAACGCCGGGATGCACGACCCCGACCACCCCGGAGGCGAACCGGGCGCCGCGCCGCCATCCGCTCCCCGAGAGCCGAAGGAGTAGCCGGCCCGGATCGCGCTCCTCGCTCCCGTTCGCCCTCCACGCGCAGCCACACCCATGGACGCCGCGTCGCCCACGCGGTATGACGGTGGCCTGGGCGCGACCCGATGCAAGCCGAGACCAAACCCGAAGCCAGGGGTTCGCTTCGACGAGCTGCGGACCGAGCGGTCCCGTTCGTCGGGCTCGGGGTCTTCGCCCTCGCGGGCTTCGTCAGCCTGCTCCCTCGCTGGTCACGGTCCATCCTCTCGTCCGAAGGTTCCCTGAGTGGAGACTCGGTACTGCACGCGTGGCAGTTCTGGTGGGTCCGCGAGGCGCTGTCCGAGGGGGATCCCCCCCTGCGCTCCGACGCCATGTTCTACCCGGACAGCGTGGATCTCGCGTCCCTGTGGGAGGGCCACCTGGACCTGGTGCTGGCCGCGCCGTGGGTCACCTGGGCGACCCCCTTCGCCACCGCGAACACCGTGGCGCTGATCCTGTACGCCGGCTGCGGCGCCGGCGTGTACCTGCTGTCCCGTGCGCTGTGCGGGGACCGATGGATCGGGCTGGCCGCGGCGATGCTGTTCCTGCTCACACCCACCCTGCTGTTCGAGGTGGGTGACGGCCGATCCGAGGTCGCGGCCGTGGGGCTGGCCGGCCCCTTCCTGCTGTGCTCCATCCACTGGTTCACCGAGGGACGGCGGTCGGCCCTCGCCACCGCCCCCCTCTGCCTGGCGGTGACGGTCCTGGGGTATCTGGCGCTCGGTCCCCTCCTGGTGCCCCTGGTGGCGACCCTGGCGGCCGGAGCCGCGCTCGCGGTCCTGGCGACCCCCGGACACGAGCGGCCGCCATGGGCGGCTCCCGGCACCCTGCTGCGCCGCTGCGCGATCGTCCTGATCCCCCTGGGCGCACTCGCGGTCGACGCGATGTTCCTCGCCCGGGGGCGAGCGTTCGACCACGGCCTCACGTTCCTCTCCCGGGGGGACGAGTTCGAGCTGGACTACGGGATCTGGCTCGCGGTCAGCCGCGAATCCAGCCTGTCGTTGTGGGGGGGAGAAGGGGGCGGATGGGGACTGCACGGCGTCACCCGCCCCGCCCTGATGCTGCTGGTACTCGCCCTGCCCACCCTGGTCTCGCGCCGCAGCGCGCTGCGGGCCCTGCCCTGGTGGCTGGGGGCCGGGACCATGGCGATGCTGGCCCTCGGCCCGGACCTGGTCCGCGTGGAGGAGCGCTGGTTCCTCCCCTCCCCGTACCGCCTGATCCCCTGGATCTCCCCCGTCTTCCTGCGATTCCACTGGCCCTACCGATTCCTCCTGCTCGCCGATCTCTGCCTGGTCGTCCTGGCGGCCCAGGGCCTCGTGCTGCTCCTCGGGCGCCTGCGGAGCTTTCCCGCGGCGGCACGGCGGGCGGTCCTCGCGGCTCTCGTGGTCCTCGCCGTGCTGATCCGGCCGGGTTTCCCCCTCCCGGCAGGGGACATCCCGCCGGTCCCCGGCCCCTACCGGCAGATCGCCGGAGACGATCTCTGGGCGCTCCTCGAACTCCCGGCTCGCTGCGCGCCCGGCCCCGGGAGGGCACCCGGGCACTGGGATTCCTATGTCTACAGCCAGTTCCTGGCCCAGATGGAGCACGACGCCCCCCTGTGCTGTCTGGAGATGCCCGAGGAGCTGCGACCGGAGCCCGCGGTCCACCGGACGGAGACCGATTCGACCTACCGGTATCTGATCGGGGGGGGCCCCCCGCCCCCCGACGGCCTGGACCTGTCGACCCTGCGCACCCTCGGCTACTCCCACGTGGTGGTTCACCTGACCCCGGGGTCCGGGGCCGGGCCCGTCGTGGACGCCGCGGCGGACTGTCCGGGGGACCTGCTCTCCGTGCTCGTCGACGACGCGCTCGGCCCGCCCTGGCTCGAGGAGATCGTGGGCAGAGGCGTGATGCGCGTCTATCGCGTCCCCTTTGGATGACCGCTACGGAGGGAGCGCGAACACGATCAGATCGCGGTCCTGGTAGACCGCGGGTCCCAGAGCGCTGGAGAGCACCGTGACCGCGTGGGCCTCGACCGCCTCGGGGGTAGACCCCCAGCCCAGTCCCGCGATCTCGCCAAAAGACCAGGGATCCGCCAGCGTATGGCGGCAGAACACCACGTGCTCGAAGCCGTGGTCGGTGAAGAACTGCGCACCGGCCACACCGGTTCGGGCGGCCCCGGCGTCCAGGTCCCGGAGCATCCCCAGAAATCCGTTGGTCTCCCACGGGTGCGCCAGCTCGTCGCCGGTCTTGTAGGGGACCATCAGCCCGTCCCGGTTGAACAGGGGGCGCCGGTGATCGAGCTGGGAGAAGAGCAGGACGTCGGACGACTGCAGGGGCAGCAGCAGGAGCGGACCCGCGCCGTCCCCCAGGGTCGCCAGCGCCTCCGGCACCGGGGGCGGCGCCTCGACGGAGACCGGCGCCCGGCGGCCCAGGACCGCGGCGACGACGAGGATGGCGAGCACCGCCATCGTGCGCCTCGACCAGCGCAGCTTCAGGCGTGCCAGCCAGGCCTGCAGGAGCCCGCCCAGGGCGAGGGCACCGAGGGCGTAGCCCAGGCCCAGGAACCGCAGGGGATGGGAGAACCCTTCCATGCCCGGCACGACCCGGTGCACGAGCCCGTACGGCAGGGGGAGCGCCATCAGGCATCGCTCCCGCCCGCCCTCGAGCCGCCCCACCGGAAACGGGCCCATGGCGAGGATCGCCGCCCCCAGCGACAGCGCAGCGAGGACCCGAACCCGGCGCGGCCCGAAAAGCCCCAGCAGCCCGATCCACAACAGGGGGGAGTCCGCATGCCCGGGGAGGTCGGTCACCCACAGGGAGTGCTCGAACATCGCGTCGAAGTTCCCGGGCAGATCCGTCGCGCAGGGGGCGTAGGCCTGGCAGCTCTCCGGGTAGGTGGTGTACTCGCCGTAGCCCGAGAGCAGCGGCCACATGGGTAGGGCCACGAGCAGCGCCGCTCCGACGAACAGCGCCGCGAGCTTGCCGAGGTAGCGCTTCGGGGGCCCCGGGACGGCCAGGGGCAGCAGGGGCGCCGCGAGGGCCGCGAAGAGTCCATAGTACGGGTACACCCAGAAGGTCAGAGCCAGCAGCAGCGTGGCGGCGATGGGCCATCGACCCGCCGCCTCCCCGAAGCTGCGGATCCACGCGACGGCGAACAGGGGGATCGGGAACAGCAGCAGCAGGGATAGGCGACCGTACTCGATCTGCACGTCCACGTACGGATTGCAGGCGAACAGCACCCCCGACAGCACGGCCGGCAGCCAGCCCCCTCCCAGGGCGCGGACCGCCCAGCAGGCCGCGAGGCCGTTGGCCACCAGCAGCGCCAGGATGAAGAGGTTGGTCGCAACGCTCAGCGGGAGCACCGCCGCGAGGGGCGCGAAGAGCAACGGCGCGACCAGGTCCCCCGCGTACAGCTCGTAGGGATCCACGCCGAAGGGGTACCCCTGCAGATCCGTGTGGAACCAGGACCGGGGCTGGAACAGGTGCTGTGCCAGGTAGTCGTACCACCACAGCGTCTCCTGGTACGCGCCGTACGACACGCGTCCCAGGTAGCCCGCGCCCAGGGCGGCGGGATCGGAGACGTAGTGGATCAGGACGGCGGCCAGGTGGACGAGGACGAGGGCGAAGCCGATCGCGAGGGTTCGCAGTCCGCCCCTCATCGGGAAACCACGCTACCCCGGTCGCGCGCCCCCCTCATCGGGCGGCGACGCCTTCGGGGCCGGCCTCGACGAGGCGGCTGGCCAGCTCCCGGTGGTCGTCCAGGAACGCGATCACGGCTCCGGGATCGAAGTTCGGATGGATCCCGGCGAAGGTGGACAGCGCGTAGACCCCGTTGCCGACCAGGCACAGCGGCTGCGTCCCCGGGTTCCGCCCGAACAGGGTCTTGCCCTTGGGCAGGTCCAGCTCGTCGAGCATCCGCAACTTCTCCTCACGGGAGTCCAGGTCGCGCACCGGGAGGTGGTAGTGGACCCCGTGATCGGAGTAGAAGTCGCGGAACCAGTCCAGCGAGCACGCCATCTGCTCCACGTAGTAGGGCGTGTCCGAGGCCGCGCCGTCGCCCGCGTCCCCGATCCCGTTGTGCCGGCAGAAGCGCACCGTGGCCGCGTGCATCGCGAGCTTGCAGCTCAGGCACCAGACGAATCGCGAGCGGTAGGTCCGCAGGAGCCGGGTCAAACGCCCGCGGATGATCGCGTCGAACAGCGGGGCGCACGAATCGATCACCTGCAACACCCGGCCGGGGTACGCCTCGGACAGGCGTGCGGCCGACCTGCGGGACCAGCCGTGGAAGTAGGCACCGCGGCCCGTGTCCCAGGTCAGCAGGTGGACCCGGTCGAAGGTCTCGAGCAGCCGCACGGCGGCGAGGGTGGAGTCCACCCCACCCGAGAACATCATCGTCGCGTCGCTCAACCGGGACCTCCCGCCAGCCGACGGAGTTCACCGCGGGAGGGATCGTCGAGGAAGCGGGTGACCAGTCTCCGGCTCCGCTCGATCTTGCGCGCGTAATACTCGATGACGCGGTCGCGGTAGCGGTCCAGCGAGCCCCCTTCGAGGTAGTACCAGCGCGCGCAGAGGTTGAAGAGCACGAACTGGAAGCAGCGGGCCTGCATCTTCTTGTCGTGGGCGGTTCCCTTGACGTCCGGTTGGGGGAGGATGCCCAGCTCGTGCAGCTCCCGGCCGGTGGTCCGTCGATCCTCGCCCCCGGGGTTCTTCGAGCGCGCGGGGTTCAGGCCGTACAGCGCGCTGCCGAAGTCCATCCCCTGATCATCTTCGTACTCGAAGACCGGGGTCTCGTAGCGGACGTCTGCCAGGGCGTACAGCCCCTGCATCATCTCGATCACCTCGGACATCTGTGCCGGGAAGATCGACATGTTCTGGTTGGCACCGTCCCATACCCGAGAGACGCCGTGGTCGTGGCAGTACACCAGCGTCCGCAGGTGCATGGCCAGCTTGCAGTGACCGCAGGTGGTCAGCAGCATGAAGCCGTGCCGGACCAGGTCGGGGAGGTAGCGCTCGTACGACACGTGGCGGAACAGCCGGTCGACCGACATCAGCGGAGGTCGCACGAAGCGCTCGGCCCCGAGTCGGGCGCGGAGCTGCGCGACGTTGGTCTCGGAGTTCTCCACGCGGACCATGCCCAGGCGGCGATAGGTCACCAGGTGGACGCGATCCGAGCGCTCGCCGGCCTTGTACGCGGTGAGCGTGGAGTCGGTCCCGCCGCTGTACAGCACGGCGATGGCGTCGCTCGCGGTCACGGTCCTTCCCTGTCCTGGTCGTCGAGATCCACCGAGGTGAAGGAGGGCGGGACCAGCTGGGCCACCCAGCCCAGGATCTCCGAGTAGGCGACACGCGCCCTCCAGGGCAACATCAGGCCCACGGCGGAGGCGCCGAACGCGATGGCGATCTTGGTCCTCTTGAGCATCTGGCTTCCTTGCGCGCGGGTGCTTTCGGTACCTGGCCAGTCTACTCGAATCCCCCGATTCCCTCCGGCCCTCCGCACCCGTCCCCCGCGGTTTCGGATACAGTAGGCGATCCAGCAATCAGGCGCGATCCGCCCCCTGCGATTCAGGGGCGGGCGGGTGGCGAGGGGTGGATGAGCAGCAGCGTTCTCGGAATCAGCGACGACTACGTCGGAAACGTCACGCTCTTCGTCGACGGCCGGCCGGTCTTCGCCCTGGCCAACGAGCGACTCTCGCGCCACAAGGGTGACGCTGGATTCCCGGACCTGGCCCTGGAGGCTGCCCTCGAATTCGCCGGCCTCTCCCTGGACGAGGTGGACCGGGTGGTCGTCGCCAACCGCACCCACTTCGTCTACCGCCTGCTGCGGGCGCGGTTCAAGGACCACGAACACGACTTCTTCGATCCCAAGCAGAAGCTGTACCTGCGCTACCACGACGTGATGTTCCGCTCGCGGGTCGCCGCCCTGGCGGCCGAGCGGCTCAACGCCCGACTGCTCCGCCGGAAGCTGCGCCGCAAGGTCGCCCTGTGCGATCACCACCGGGCCCACGCCTGCTCGGGGGTCGCCACCTCGGGATTCGACAGCTGCCTGGTGGTCACCCTCGACAACCTCGGCGACGGGTGCTCGGCCACGGTCCACGAGTTCCGCGACGGGCGCCTGACCTGCCTGCAGCGCACCCGCGCCAGCGACTCGCCGGGGCAGTTCTACGGCGAGGTGACCCAGCTGCTCGGATTCAACCCCCTGCGCCACGCGGGCAAGGTCACCGGGCTCGCGGCCCACGGGGATCCGGAGGCGGCGGCCCCCATCGTCGAGGGTCTGTTCTGCCTGTCCGACGACGGCTGCAGGTTCCGGATGCCCACCAGCGCCGCCCGCTGGCGATCCCGGGGTGCCTACTGGCGGCTCTCGCTGCTGGCGCCCGAGGACGTGGCCGCCGCTGCCCAGAGACGCCTGGAGCAGGTGGTGGCCGAACACGTGCGCCTGGCCATGGAGCGCACCGGGCACGACCGGCTGGTGCTGGCAGGCGGCGTGGTCGCCAACGTCCGGCTGAACCGGGTGCTGGGCCTGCTCCCTGGAGTGCGGGAGGTCCACGTCCACCCCGCCATGAGCGACGAGGGGCTCTCCTTCGGAGCCGTCGCCGCGCACCTCGCCGATCGGGGCGAGCTGCGGCCAATCCGTCTCGATTCGGTGTTCCTCGGACCCGGATTCGACGACGGGGCCGCCGTCGAGGCCCTGGGGTCGGCGGGGCTGCCGCACCGTCGGATGGACGATCCCGCCGAGGTCCCCGCCCGGCTGCTCGCCGGGGGGCACGTGGTCGCGCGCTGCACCGGCCGGCTGGAGTACGGGCCCCGGGCGCTGGGGAACCGCAGCATCCTGGTCCGGCCGGACGATCCCACGGTCAACGACTGGCTCAACGGTCGGCTCCGACGCACGGAGTTCATGCCCTTCGCCCCCATGACGCGCTGGGAGGATGCCGGGGCCTGCTACACGGATATGGAGCCGTTCCTGGATCCCCTGCGCTTCATGACCGTCGCCGTGGACGCCACCGACGAGATGCGCCGTCTCTGTCCGGGCGCGGTGCACGTGGACGGCACCGCCCGGCCCCAGCTCGTCCGCGAGGAGCGGGACCCAGAGCTGCACCGTCTCCTGACCCGCTTCGGGGAGCGGACGGGCCTGCCGTCGCTGATCAACACCAGCTTGAACGTGCACGAGGAGCCCATCGCTTGCTCGCCCGAGGACGCCATCGCCGCCTTCCTGGACGCGGATCTGGACTTCCTCGCCCTCGGCGGCCACATCGTCCGCCACCCACGACGCCCCGATCTGGAGGAGCCCCTCGATGACGCTTGTCCTCGGGATCAATGAGCTCTACCACGACGGCTCCGCCGCGCTGGTGGAGGACGGACGTCTGCTGGGGGTGGTCGAGGAGGAGCGCCTCGACCGGGTCAAGCACACCCCCGGTCTGTGCTGGGGTGGGGACGCCCCCCACCGATCGGTGAGCTGGTGCCTCCGGGAGTTCGGCGTAGCCGACCGGGACGTGGACGCCGTCGCCCTCTCCTACCGGATGAGCGGCTACCTGGCGGTGAAGACCATCGTCGACGCCGTGGTGTCCAACGCCCGGCGAATGCGCCTGAGCGACATCGTGAACCAGCGGGTCCGTTCGGGGGATCCCGCCGCCACGGTCGTCTACGGCAACCTGGCCGGCTACTTCGTGGGTCGCAAACGCTATCTCGCCCGCCTGCACAACCGCTTCGGGGACGTGCGGCACGTGCCCCACCATCGGGCGCACGCCGCGTCGACGTTCCGCATGAGCGGATTCGACCGGGCCAACATCCTGGTGATCGACGGACTGGGCGAGGACCACTCCACCTCTCTGTACCTGGGCGAGGGCGATCGGATCGTGGGCCCCTTCCGGACGTACTCCCAGTACCAGTCGCTCGGGATGCTCTACAAGACCGTCACCTTCCTGCTGGGCTTCGGCTACTTCGGCGACGGCAAGACCATGGGGCTCGCGTCCTACGGCCGATTCCGCCCCGATCTCGGCGATCTGATCAGCGTCGGCGGGGGCACCTACCGGATCCACCTGGAGAAGATCCGCAAGCTCTCCCCGTACGCCCGCGCCCACCCGGATGCTCCCCTGACCCGCGACCACGAAGACGTGGCGCGCACGGTCCAGGAGCTGCTGGAGGCCGCCGGGGTCGAACTGGCTGGTGAACTCCATCGCCGCACGGGTAGCCGCCGGCTCTGCCTGGCCGGTGGGGTGGCGCTGAACTGCAACATGAACGCCCGCCTGAGGTCCCAGCCCTTCATCGACGACCTGTTCGTCCAGCCCGGGGCGATGGACATGGGTAGCGCCATCGGCGCCGCCCTGGAGGTGAGCGCGGACCTGGGTGCCACCCGCCGTGAGGCCCTGGAGCACGTGTACTACGGGCCCGCCCCCGACGAGGACGAGCTCGCCCGCGCGGTCCACTCCCGCGGCCTCGAGTCCCGGCGCCTCGAGGACGACGTCCTGATCCCGCGGGTCGCACGCCGGCTGAGGGACGGGCGGGTCGTGGGCTGGTTCGACGGCCGGATGGAATTCGGCCCCAGGGCGCTGGGACACCGCAGCATCCTGGCGACTCCGCTGGACGCAGACGTCCGCGATCGGGTGAACCGGATCAAGCAGCGGGAGCTGTGGCGCCCCCTGGCCCCCGCGATCCTCCTGGACGCCGCCTCCGACTGGTTCGAGGATGCGGGCCCCAGCCCCTTCATGACCCTGACCTTCCGCTTCCGCCCCGAGCAGGCCGAGCGGGTCCCGGGGGTGGTGCACGTCGACGGCACCGCGCGGGTCCAGACGGTCACCCCGGAAGCCAACCGCCGCTACGACGCGTTGATCCGGGCGTTCGCGGAGTTGACCGGGGTCCCGATGGTCATGAACACGTCGTTCAACCGCCGCTCGGAGCCCATCGTCTGCACCCCGGACGAGGCGGTCGCCACCTACCTGGCCACGGACATGGACTGCCTGGTCCTGGGATCGCACCTGCTGGAGAAGCAGCCGTGAGCGCTGTCCTGGGGCTCAACGAGTTCTTCCACGACACCGCCGCGGCGCTGGTGGTCGACGGGCGCCTGGTGGCGGCCATCGAGCAGGAGCGGCTGGACCGCCGCAAGCACGCCACCGGCTTCGCCCTGCGGGGCGATCCTCCGTGGGCGGCCATCGACTGGTGCCTGGAGCAGGCCGGGCTCCGCTACCGGGATGTGGACGCGATCGCGGTCTCCTTCGACGCGGACGCCCTGCGGAGCCTGCGAATCCTCGCCGACCTGGTCCGCGGCAACCGCAAGCGCTCCCACCTGGGCCAGACCCTGCGCAACCGGACACGCCTCTCCGACCCCGCCCTGGACTTCGTGGCCGGTCTGACCCTGGGTACGCTGCACCGGCGCGCCTTCCTCCGCCGCCTCGAGTCCCGCTGCAAGGCCCCGGTGGAGGTGATCCACCACCACCTGGCCCACGCGGCCAGCGCCTACTTCCCCTCCGGGATGGACGAGGCCGCCGTGGTGGTCCTCGACGGCATGGGAGACGCCACGCCGACCTCCCTGTGGGAGGGTCGGGACGGACGGCTGAGGATGATGGAGCTGGAACCGGATCCCGAGCAGTCGCTGGGCATCCTGTACCGCACCATCACCCTGGCCCTGGGATTCACCTTCATGGACGCGGGCAAGACCATGGGGCTCGCGGCCTACGGCACGTCGCGACCCGAGATGGAGCGGATGCTGCGGGTGGAACCGGACGGCCGCTACCGGATCGACTGGCCCCTCGTGCGGCAGCTGGCCCGTGAACACGCGCGCTTCTCGGGCGATCTCCAGGAGGTCCACAAGGACCTGGCGGCCTCCCTGCAATCGCAGCTCGAGTGGGCCGGGGTCGCTCTGGCGCACCGGGCCCTCGACCGCGCCTCCGCGCGGGAGATCTGCCTGGCCGGAGGCGTCGCCCTCAACTGCAACATGAATGCCCGGATCCTGGCCTCGAGCAGGGTCGACGGCCTGTACGTCCAGCCGGGTGCGATGGACATGGGGTGCGCCGTGGGGGCGGCGATCCAGGGCGTCGTGCAGCGCGGCGACCGCTACCGGGGCGGCTTCTCCGTCTACTGCGGCCCCGAGTACGACGCCGAGCGCATCGAGCGCGCCCTGCGGAGCGCGGGTGTCCGCTACCGGGCGGTGGACGATCCCGCAGTCGAGGCCGCCGAGCGGCTCGCGCGGCGGGAGATCGTGGCCTGGTTCCAGGGCCCGATGGAGTTCGGGCCGCGGGCCCTGGGCGCCCGCAGCTTCCTCGCCAACCCGGACCGGCTGGAGACCCGCGACCGGGTCAACCGGCTCAAGGGGCGGGAGGCGTGGCGGCCCCTCGCCCCGGCCGTTCTGGAGTCGTCCCTCGACGACTGGTTCATCGGCGCGGCCCCGTCACCCCACATGACCCTGACCTTCCACTTCCGGCCCGAGTGCCGGGCGCGGATCCCTGCGGTCGTCCACGCCGACGGGTCGGCCAGGGTCCAGAGTGTGGACCCGGACGCCCACCCGGCCTTCGCCTCCCTGATCCGGGCGTTCGAGGCGCGAACGGGCCTCCCCATGGTGCTCAACACCTCGTTCAACCGCCGCGGCGAGCCCATCGTCGACACCCCGGAGCAGGCGCTGGACACCTTCGCGGCCTGTCGCCTCGACGCCCTGGTGATCGGCCCCTTCGTGGTCGAGCCGCCGGGGGGCGCGGCCCCGTGAAGCGATCCCTTCGCCAGGCGCTCGGGCTGGCCCGCGGTCTGACGGGCCGGGGTCCGGTGTACGCCATGGTCCAGCTCACCGCCCGGTGCAATCTGCGCTGCCGGATGTGCCGGGTCTGGGCGCTGGAGCACGGGGGCGGGGACGAGCTGGACACGGCCGGGTTGCGCGCCCTGGCCCGCACCCTCGCCGACTGCGGCGTGTCGGTGGTCTCCCTGGCGGGTGAGCCGCTGCTGCGGGAGGACCTGGCCGAGGTGGTCGAGGCGTTCGCCGGCCACGGGGTCGTCGTCCGCCTGCAGACCAACGGGATCGGCCTGGATCCGGACCGGCTCGCGCCCCTCCTCGACGCGGGTCTCCGTGGGGCGTCGGTCTCGCTCCACAGTCTGCGCCGCGAGCACATGGGGTGGCTCACGGGCCGAGAAGATGCCCTGGACCGCGTCCTCGAGGGCGTGGCGGCCATCGGCGAGGCCAGCCGCAGGCACCGGGGTTTCCTGGGCGTCGTCAACGCGGTCGTGCACCCCGGCAACCTGGACGAGATCGCCGACCTCGTGGGGCTCGCCGAACGGGAGGGGCTCCGACTGTCGCTGATCCCGATCCACGCCTCCCCGATCCGCAGTGACGAGCCCCAGTTCGCACCCGAACTGCCCCGCGAGTTGACCTTCCGCCCGGGGGACGGGGCTCGACTGCGCGAGGCCCTGCGTCCCCTCGGCCGACGACGGCGGGCGCTGCTCAACTCGTCCAGGTACCTCTCCCTGCTGCCTGCGTTCGTGGACGGCGAGGCGCCCCCCTGGCCCTGCCGGGCCGGCTCCCTGTACGTCTTCGTGGATCACGCGGGCCAGGTCGCCCCGTGCCACGACCTGGAGCCCGTCGGCAGCCTCTTCGATCCCCGGGTGGCCCAGGAGCTGGCCGACGGCGACCTGGGCCCGGCCGCCGGGGCGGCGAGGGAGGCGTGTCCGGGCTGCCTCCTGCCCTGCTGGTCCGAACTCAGCCTGATGTTCTCCTCCCCCAGGGCCTTCCTGGAGGCCCTCGAGGTCAACCTGCGGACCCCCGCTGGAGGGCGCCGATGAGGTGCTCGATCCTGGTCCCCCCCTGGACGGTCGACGAGATCTTCCTGTCCGCCTTCGCCCGATCGATGGGCAGCTACCAGGAGCCGTCGGGGCCGCTGTACGTGGCCGCTGCGGTGAGGGAGGCCGGCCACGCCGTGGCCTTCGCCGACGGCGCCCTGCGCTCCCACGAGGAGATCGTCTACCAGACCGCGGGCTGGCGACCCGACTTCGTGGGCATGTACGTCTGCGCCCCCCTGTGGCCCAGCGCCCGGAAACTGGCGCGGTCCCTGCGCCGGGCGGTCCCCGGGGCGACCCTCGCCGTCGGCGGGCCCTGGGCCGCGGCTGTTCCCCGACAGTGCCTCGAGGAGTGTCCCGAGCTCGACATGGTGTTCACCTGCGAGGGCGAGGACGTCTCGGTGGAGCTGCTCCGGGCGCTCGAGTCCGGCGGCGATCCCGCCGGGATCCCCGGCCTCGTGTTCCGGGACCGCAACGGCGGTCTGGTCGACACCGGCTACCGGCCGCCCGTCGCGGATCTGGACCGCCTGCCCTTCCCCGCCCGCGATCTGCTGGGGGACGACATCCGGCTGTGCTCCCTCCCCCCGGGGGGGTACCGGGCCCGGCCCGTGGCCCACCTCATCGGCTCCCGCGGCTGCACCAACCGCTGCGTGTACTGCTACCACATGGAGCGGGAGCCCGAGATCCGGTTCCGCAGCGCCGAGAACGTGGTCGCCGAGGTGGAGGAGTGCGTCCACCGCTGGGGATTTCGCGAGATCCGCTTCCTGGACGACAACTTCACCGCCGACCGGGAGCGGGTGTTCCGGATCTGCGACCTGCTGGAAGAGCGCGGGATCCGCGTGCCCTGGTACGTCTCGTCGAGGGTCGACACGGTGGACGGCGAGATGCTGCGGCGCATGAAACGCGCCGGCTGCTGGGCCATGCTCTACGGCATCGAGTCGGGCGTCCAGCGGCACCTGGACACCCTGGGCAAGGGGGTGACGCTGGACCAGGTCCGCGGGGTCGTCGAGGAGACCCGACGGGCGGGGATCGAGATGTTCCTGCCCTTCATGTTCGGGATCCCGGGCGAGACCTACGAGGACGGGCTGCGGACCATCGAGTTCGCCCTCGAACTGGATCCGTACTACGCGAACTTCAACTCGCTGGCTCCCTTCCCGGGGACCTGGCTGTGGGACAACGCCGAGGCCCACGGCACCCTCTGCGCCGATCCGGCGCGGCTGACCTTCCAGGGCTGCGCGTTCGTGCCCGACAGCATGACGGCCGAGGACATCGCCCAGCTGCGGCAGCACGCCTTCCGGCGCTTCTACACCCGCCCCCGGTTCATCGCCCGCTGGCTCCGGGGGATGAGCAACCGCCACGTGGTCGAGGCGGTGGCCCGCGGGTCCACCAGCTTCCTCTCCCTGTGGCTCCGCCAGGACGCGTTCCGCATGGCCAGGTAGCGCCGCCCGGGGGTGCTCAGCCCGTGCGTTCCACGACCGCCAGCCACGCCTTCGCACCGTCCGGATGGATGCGGGACTGGAAGGTGGCGGGTCGCAGGAGGCGGATGATCCAGCCCCGCTGGAAGGTCTCGCGGATCTCCTCCTCGCGGATCCGGCGCGGTCCCTCCGCGCCGCGCTCGGCGTCGCTGAAGCACATCAGGACGTACACGCCCCCCACCGTCAGGATCCTGCTCAGCTCCCCCTCGTACCGCAGCCGATCCTCGTCCGAGAACACGTGGAACAAGCCCGAGTCGATCACCGTGTCGAAGGCCTGCTCCCCGAGCCCCAGATCCAGGGCGTCGGCGACCTGGAAGCGGGCCGACGATCCCCGGGAGCTCGCCTTGCTGCGGGCCTGTTCGATGGCCCCGGGCACCATGTCCACCCCCAGGGCGTCGAGTCCCCGCTCCGCCGCCGCCAGCGCGTGCTCTCCGGTGCCGCACCCCAGGTCCAGCACCCGACCGCGGATGATCCCCTCGTCCAGCAGCTGCATTAGCGCGGCCTGGGGGTGTCCCACGTCCCACGGCGGTTGGCCGTCGTAGGCCGCGAAGAACATCTCCCGGCTGGCGGCCGAGACCTGCGTGGTTCCATCGGGCATCGTGCTCCTCCGTTCATCCCTCCGGGGGGCCGTAGTTAGCCGGAGCTAACCACAGATCCAGAACTAGTCACTGGAGGCCGAGGTGCAACGATGCCCCCCTGGGGATCAGCCCGGATCGTCGGGGAGCCGGTAGGCGGGCACGTCCGCCAGCGCGATCCGGCTGCGCACGAAGGTCCCGCTCCCGCGGGCGACCGGGGTGTCGTCGTCGAGGGTGAGCAGGGCCTCGCCCACGAACACGTTCTTCGACTCGTGGACGACCCGTCCCTCGGCGCGCAGCCGCCCCGTGACCACGGGCCTCAGCAGGTGGATGTTGAACGACACGGTGACCACGAACGCATCGTCCACCACCGAGGCGACGGCGAAGAACGCCGCGTCGTCGAGGGCCTTGAAGTAGACCGATCCGTGGAGGGAGCCCGCGGCGTGGTGGAACACCGGATCCACCTCCATCTCGAGGACCGCCCGCCCTTCTGAGATCTCCATCCTCGGCCGATACAGGTCGTTGACGGGGGCGGCGTGGTACATCTGCTCGAGCTT